>CASFZT010000025.1 GCA_949299215.1 uncultured Ruminococcus sp. | reverse complement strand
AAAACTCTCCTTTATTTTAAATTAGTTTCAATAGCTGAAATAAGCTCCTCTATTTCCTGTTTTCTAAGTTTAAGGCTTACCATATTTACGATCAGTCTTGCAGATATCGGAGCAATATCTTCAAAAACTTCCAATCCGTTTTCTTTGAGCGTCGTACCCGTTTCCACTATATCCACTATCGCATCAGACAAATTCAACAGTGGTGCAAGCTCAACGCTTCCCTCGATTTTTACTATTTCAACGTCCATACCTTTCTTTTCAAAGAATGTACGTGACACATTCGGATATTTTGTTGCAATGGTCTTTACGTTATATCCCTGATAAAAATCAACGCCTTTTTTTCCTGCAAGTGCAAACTTACATCTTCCAAAACCAAGATCGGCAACTTCAAAAAATTTACCGTTCATCTCCATTATAGTATCCTTGCCTACAACGCCCATATCGCACACGCCATGCTCTACATATGTAATAACGTCCGCTGCCTTTGCAAGAACTACCTCGATCGTATCTCCAACCGGAAGTATAAGCTTTCTTCCCTTATCCTTTACTGCCGAACAGTCATACCCCATTTTTTCAAGCAGATTTACCGTATCCTTTTCAAGTCTGCCCTTTGTAAGCGCAATACGGAGCTTTCTGTTTTCGTTATTCATTATCATTTGCCTCCATAACTGTTTCGGTTATTTTCTCTGCAACATACACAAGCTTCTTTATACCCTTTTCCACTGCATATTTTTTTGTATCTTCAACACTTTCAAACACGGAATTTTCCACCGTAAGTCCGCTTGCTATAAGCTTGCCTATATATTTCAGACCGTCCATTTCAAATCCGTCAGCCGCAAAAACTATTGCATCGGGTGCTTTTGCCTTATATGTATTCGCTCTTTTTATAAGTCTTGCCGCCGCATCGATATTAACGGCAAATCCCGTTGCCGGAACATCATATCCAAATTCCGCAAGCAATTTATTATAACGTCCGCCCGACAAAACCGCATCACCGTATCCTTCGAGATATCCCTTAATAACAACGCCCGTATAATAATCCATCTTATTAACTATACCAAGGTCAATTGTGATCTTTCCGTCATATCCCAATGTCGATAGACTGCTGTATATCTCTCTTAAATTACGCAGTATGTCGTTTATCTTTTCATCCTCAAAAAGGCTTGCTGCACGTTCAAAAACTTCAACTCCTCCGAAAAGGCGAGGTATCTGCTTCAATGCTTTGGTTATCCTATTATCTCCTATACTGTCAAGCAGGTCATTAAGCGCCGGATAATTCTTGACCTCGATAAGACTTCTTATCTGCTCCTTTGTTTCACTGTCCGTATCAAGCTTTGACACAAGCTCTCTGAAAAATCCTATATCGCCTATCTCAAGTCTGAACTTATCATCGTCGCACGAAGCAAGCACTTCTATCGCCGTCGTGATTATCTCAAGATCGGCCCTTTTGGAGTTCGAACCTATAAGCTCAATTCCCATCTGCTTTATCTCATCACTTCTTCCGCGCATAACAGGCTTATTTCTGTACACATTCTGGCTGTAAAACATTCTTAGCGGCAATGCTGCTTCCCTTAGCCTTGTTGCAGCAACTCTTGCTATCGGCATAGTCGAATCGGGACGTACGACCAAAAGTCTGCCCTTATTATCGACCAGCTTATACATACTCTCCTGTGGAAAATATTTTGAATTTAAATTAAACACATCAAAAAATTCAATTCCCGGAGTAACTACCTCACAATATCCTTTAGATGTAAATATCCCGGCTATTTTCTCCTCAACGCTCTTTCTTATTGCACAATCCTCAAAGAGCAGATCATTCGTACCCTCCGGAGTGATCAAATCGTAACGCTTCATTAACTTGGCTCCTTCAATTTAGTGTAGTAAAGTATTAGTGTAACATCTTGGTAAAATACTAACACATTGCATTCAAAAAGTCAATACCCTTAATTGTTAATTTTTTATTTATCAGAAAAATGACATCTGGTCGGACTTTGGAAGCGAGCCCATTGCTCCTATACTTTCAAGAGCTTCTATTACGGATTTTGAAACTCCGCTTCTTTCCTGAAGTTCTTCTATTGATATCAAATCACCCTTCTGAACAGCCTCATATATCATATTTCCTGCGCTGTCACTTATTCCGTTTGCGGCACTGAAAGGTATTCTTACCTTTCCGTCCTCAATAAGATACATATTTCCGTGTGATTTATAAATATCTATCGGCAAAAATTCATATCCTCGCTGCATCATTTCATTTGCAAGCATCAGAGTATCATACATACCCGTTTCCTTGGCAGTGCGTTCATTTCCCTTTTCTTTAAGCTCATTGATCTTGAATACTACCGCTTCCTTACCCTGTACTACGGTATCTACGTCAAAATCTTCTCCTCTTGCTGTAAATATCGTTGCATAAAATTCAAGCGGATAATACACCTTATACCATCCCAATCTCATTGCGGCAATAACATACGCTGCGGCATGAGCTTTCGGGAACATATACTTGATCTTCAAACAGCTATCAATATACCACTGCGGAACATTATGTGCAAGCATATCCTGCTTCATTTCTTCCGTAAGCAATGCAGGTGCTTTTCCCTTTCTTGTAATCTCCATTATCTTAAACGCAAGTTTCGGCTCTATTCCATGATAAATAAGATATGTCATAATACCGTCACGGCATCCGATAACGTCCGAAATAGTACAAGTGCCGTTTTTTATAAGGTCCTGTGCATTTCCGAGCCAAACATCCGTACCGTGAGAAAGTCCCGATATCTGAAGAAGGTCGGAAAATTTCTTTGGCTGTGACTCAACAAGCATTTGTCTTACAAAGTTAGTACCCATTTCCGGCAGGGCAAGCGTACCCGTTTCACAGAATATCTGCTCTGGTGTTACTCCCAATGCCTCAGGTGATGTATAAAGACTCATTACATTTTCATCTCCCGGGAAGATATCGACTGTTTTGACACCCGTTCTATCCTCAAGATGCTTATACAATGTCGGAACAACATGACCCAATTCATCAAGCTTCAATATCGTATCATGAAGCGAATTAAAGTCAAAGTGCGTTGTTATAAATTCAGACTTAGGATCATCTGCCGGATGCTGTACCGGTGTAAAATCATAAACCTCAAATTTTGACGGAACAACTACCATTCCTCCCGGATGCTGGCTCGTTGTACGCTTTATTCCCGTACATCCGAGCGTAAGACGGCTTATCTCCGCCTTGGACGCTGTCTGTCCCGTTTCTTCGAGGTAATGCATAACATAGCCATACGCCGTCTTATCCATAACAGAGCCTATCGTTCCTGCCTTAAACACATTATCCACGCCAAAAAGCTCTTCAGTATACTTATGTGCGCTGTTCTGATATTCATTTGAAAAGTTAAGGTCTATATCCGGAGCTTTATCACCGTCAAATCCCAAAAACGTTTCAAATGGTATATCATGTCCGTTACGGTCATAATCAGCACCGCACACCGGACATTTCTTTGCAGGCAGGTCAAATCCCGACGCTACCGAACCATCAGTAATAAATTCGCTGTTTTTGCATTTCGGGCAGACATAATGCGGCGGCAAAGGATTTACTTCCGAAATTCCAGACATAGACGCAACAAACGACGAGCCTACCGATCCTCTTGAACCTACCTGATATCCATGCTCATTTGAATTGGCAACAAGCTTCTGTGCGATCATATAAAGTACAGCAAAACCATGTTTTATAATAGAGCTAAGTTCTCTTTCAAGACGATTTGCAACAAGCTCCGGCACAGGATCGCCATATATCTCCTTGCATTTTGCCCATGTAATTCTCTGCAGATCCTCTTCCGCACCCTTAATTTCGGGTGTAAAGGTTCCGGGCGGTATCGGGACAATATCGGGATTTACCCAATCTGCGATCATATTAGTATTCTTTACAACTACCTCATATGCTTTTTCTTCACCGAGATATGAAAACTCTTCAAGCATTTCATCTGTCGTATGCAAATAAAGCGGAGGCTGATGTTCCGCATCGCTCATCTTTAGACCGCTATGCTGCAAAATTCTTCTGAATATCGCATCTGATTTATCCATAAAATGAACATCGCAGGTTGCAACTACCGGTATACCTAATTCATCACCCAACTGTACGATCTTACGGTTTATTTCACGCAGATCATCTTCCGTCTGAAAGGCAGGCTGCTCCGGGTCACGAAGCAAAAACTCATTATTCCCGATAGGCTGTATCTCAAGATAATCATAAAATCTTGCTATCTTCTTACAATCCTCCCAGGGTCTGCCCTCCTTTACGGCAGTAAAAAGTTCGCCTGCCTCACAAGCGCTTCCTATTATAAGACCCTCTCTGTGTTTTATAACCTCAGACATGGGTATTCTCGATCGGCGGCTATAATATTTAAGGTTACTGAACGAAATAAGCTTATACAAATTTTTCAGACCTATTGCGTCCTTAACAAGTATGATCTGATGATACATCCTAAGCACTTTAGGATCAACATTTTTAAGGCATCCGTCAATTTTCGATATATTTTCTATACCATTTTCCGCTATAAGTCTGTTTACAAGAGTGATAAAAATACGTGCCAGTATCTTAGCGTCATCTATTGCTCTATGATGATCAAACTCTCCGAGCTTAAGCTCCTTTGCAACAACATCAAGCTTGTGCTTTTTAAGCTCCGGCAGCATACTTCTGCTCATTACAACCGTATCTATCATTGTAAATTTAAAGTCTATATTATAATTCTTACAGCCCGCTTCAACAAATGAACAGTCAAATCCTGCGTTATGTGCAATCATAACCGGTGCTTCTCCGCAAAATTCCACGAAGCTTTTAAGTGCTTCCTCCTGTGACGGAGCATCACGAACATCGTCCTCGGTAATACCCGTAAGCTCTGTTATTCTTTGCGGTATAGGCTTTCCCGGATTTACAAAGCTTTGAAATGTATCTGCAATTTCAAGATTTTTAAGCTTTACTGCACCTATTTCAATTATCTTTTCCGCCTGTGCATTAAAACCCGTTGTTTCAAGGTCAAAAACAATAAGCTCGTCCTTTATTCCTTTATCCTTATAAAGACGAACTGCATCTACTATATCATTTACGGAATATGCTTCGCAACCGTAAATCAGTTTAAAATCTCCGCCCTTTTTTCGTATTGCCGAAACTGCGGAATTTGCTTCCGGGAACGCCTGAACTACTCCATGATCGGTTATTGCTATTGCTTTATGTCCCCATTTATACGCTCTTTCAACAAGCTTTGCAGCCGGTGTAATACCGTCCATCATTGAAATATTGGTATGCACATGAAGCTCAACACGCTTGTCCTCCGCTTTATCCATACGCTCCACACGCTGTATTTTCATAATGTCGTTTGCTTTGAAAACAAGTTCTTTTTCGTATGAATCATACTCTGCTTTTCCTCTTACAAGCAACGTTCCGCCCTTTGCAAACTTTTTCAGAATATTGTCGTCATCTATATTTTCAAAGCTTTTTATTGAAATGGAGCTTGTATAGTCGGTTATGCTAAGCGAACATACTCTTTTCATTCCGTTTTTAGTCTTTATCTCACGGTCGGAATAATCAAATGCATCTCCCCAGATAGTGATATTGGCAGCTGTTCCTGTAAGACTGGCTATACTCACTACCGGAGAATCAATTTTTCTTCCCTTTACAACTTCCGCATTATCGACCAAAAACGGCAAATCTTTATAATTCACGGTAACCAGATCATCAGCAGATAAAGGTTTATTATAAGATACTGTCTGAACTGCACCTGTATCGGGAAAAGACTTATACAGCTGTTCCATTTCATAATCATAATCATCATAAACATTTGCCGTCTGATTTTCTTCTGACATGCCCGTAAGTTCAACGCTGATATTAACATTAAACTCGTCCTTGATATTCTTGGCAAGTGCCTTATCAAAGCCTGCTTTCAAAAGCATATTGGCTCCTGTGCTTTTCATTCCTATCGTAAGCAGAGAATCCTCAACATGATAAATTGCTCCGTCAAGGTATCCGTTTATAATACTCATATTTTTCTTCATACGTTCTACGATTTCCGGAACAACGCTTTCACTGAATACCGTGGGCAGATATCGGCAATTCAAAACAACCGAATTAACATTAAGCGATTTTTTTATATTATTCTCAAATTCAAATATAAACTCGTTTTTCTGATACTGCTCAAATGACGCATACACAAAAATATTGCGCATATCCTTTGTATAATCAATTCTAAGCATTTCTCCCGTGCGTATTGAATTTGGGATCTGATCTATGTATTCAGAAAAAAGCTCTCTTATAAACACTTGATAACAACTCCTAATATTTATCAATTTCAGAAACAAGTTCTTTAAGAATATCCTCCTCGGCAACCTTTCTGAGAATTTCTCCGTTCTTAAAAATCACGGCACATCCATCTCCGCCTGCAATTCCCAGGTCGGCTTCTCTTGCTTCACCCGGTCCGTTTACAACGCAGCCCATAACTGCAACAGTAATATCCTTATCTATATTTTTTACAGCTTCCTCAACTTTACCTGCAAGCTCTATCAGATTTATTCTTGTTCTGCCGCAGGTCGGGCAGGAAATAAGCTTAACGCCGCATCCTTTGCCTATTGCTTTAAGTATATCCTTTGCGGCATATATCTCGTCAACAGGGTCAGACGTAAGCGACACTCTTATTGTTTCACCGATACCATCACAAAGCAGCGAGCCTATTCCCACTGCCGATTTCACAAGTCCCATATGTGCCGTACCCGCTTCGGTAACTCCCAAATGCAGAGGATACGGACATTTTTCGGAAAGAAGTCTGTACCCATCTATCATGGTCTTCACATCGGAGGATTTTATTGAAATTACAATATTGTCAAAATCACATTCCTCCAGCAAGCGGACATGACCAAGTGCGCTTTCGACTAATGCTTCAGCCGTCGGAGCTTTATATTTTGCCAATATATCCTTTTCAAGCGAACCAGAATTAACGCCTATTCTTATAGGAATATTCCTGCTTTTACATATATCCGCAACAGCTTTTACCCTATCCTTACTGCCTATATTTCCCGGGTTTATGCGTATTTTATCAATTCCTCTTTCCGCAGCAGCAATTGCAAGCTTATAATCAAAATGAATATCTGCAACAAGCGGTATATTTATCTCATTTTTTATGGCAGGAATAAGCTCAAGTGATTTTTCATCCGGCACAGAAACTCTCACTATCTCACAGCCTGCCTTTTCAAGCCTTACAGCCTGCTCAACATTCCCCTTTACATCATAAGACGGAACGCTAAGCATTGACTGGATATAAATATGCTTTCCGTCCAAAATGCAATTGTTTATTCTGACCGTCTTTTTCATAATTTCCTCCGTTTACTTAATAAAAATATTTTTCACATCATTAAAAGTTACAACGATCATAAGAAGCATAAGCAATGCAAATCCGACAAAGTGCACCATACCCTCAATTTCTGCTTTCATAGGCTTTCTGCGGAAAATTTCTATTACAAGAAATACCAGTCTTCCGCCGTCAAGTGCAGGCAGTGGTATAAGGTTGAATATTCCTACATTTATTGTAATAAGAGTTGCCATCTGTAAAAGCAGATCCCAATCAACACCTGCTTCGGTTGCGGTACCGCCTATCACGGAAACTATTCCCACAGGACCCTGCAGATCGTTTATACCATACTTTCCGCTTACAAGGTCACCAAAAGACATAAAAACTATTCTTCCGAAATACAAGCAATTCTTAAATGCATATGGAACGACATTCATTATTGTGACCTTTTCTCCAAGCACTTTAAAATCATACCGGAGGATATTCTCTCCGCTTTCCTCGTCCTTATCAACAGGAAAATGAATATCATTGACCTCGGTAAGCTTTCCGTTACGTTTTACCACCATATCAACGATCCCGTCCTCCGACTGTCTAAGCTGATACAGTATATCCTTCGACGTAAATATCCTCACGCCGTTTATTTTAACTATCTCATCCTCAAGCTGCAGACCATACGACGGGCTTACCGCTTCCTCATCAAAATATACTATTTTTGTAGACACGGCAGTTCCATCCACAAAAAGTGCAATAACTGCAATAATAAATCCCAGCACGATATTCATAATCGCACCTGCCGCAACGACTGCAATTTTCGCATATACAGGTTTCTTTCTGAACGAATCGGGATCATCGTCATCAAGATCCTCACCCATAACGCAAGCCCCGCCTATCGGCAATGCTCTTACACAAAACGTTGTATTTTTTCCTTCTTTTTTATAAATTGCAGGACCCATGCCTATTGAAAATTCGCTTACCTTTATTTTAAAAAGTCTTGCCACAAAAAAATGTCCGAACTCATGTATAAGAATGATAACGCAAAAAATCAATATGGCTGCCATTACAGAAATAAACGTATTCATTAAACGGATACTCTCCTAACTACATATTCTCTTGCGGCTTTATCCGCTTTCAAAACATCCTCATATGTATTGATCTCCATAGGTTCAAATTCGGTCAAGATGCCCGAAACTATCCTGCCTATATCAAGGAATGAGATTCTTCTTTCCAGGAATAATTTAACTGCTTCCTCATTTGCGCCGTTTACAAGACAGGGATATGCTCCACCCTTTTTTATTGCTTCAATACAAGCTCTCAAGCAGTCAAAGGTTTCATAATCCGGCTTATAAAACGACAGTGTTCCGTAATCTGTTAAGGATAAACGATTTACATCACATTCATATCTTTCGGGATAAAGCAGTGCATACTGTATCGGTATTTTCATATCCGGTGTACCCAACTGACCAATAACGGAGTAATCGTCAAACTCTACCGCAGAATGTAGCACACTCTCACGGTTCACAACGATCTCAATATCCTCCGGCTCAACTCCGAAAAGCCATTTAGCCTCAATAAACTCCAATCCCTTATTCATAAGAGTTGCCGAATCTATTGTTATTTTATTTCCCATGCTCCAGTTCGGATGATTCAGTGCCTGCTCAACCGTAACATTCTCAAGCTCGGCTTTAGTCTTACCAAAAAAAGGTCCACCTGAGGCAGTTAATATGATCTTATTCAACTGTTTTTTGTCATTTCCCTGCAAGCATTGAAAAATAGCGGAATGTTCACTGTCTATCGGATATATTTTAACACCTTTCTCCTCTGCTTTTTGCATAACGATAATTCCGCCTGCCACCAGTGTTTCTTTATTTGCAAGTGCAATATCCCTGCCCTTTTCTATCGCTTTAAGTGTCGGCAGCAATCCAACCATACCAACAACCGAATTTACAAACAGATCTATCCCGTCAAGCTCTGCCACCTTACACAATCCGTCCATTCCGCAAAGCACTTCCGCATCCGTATCTGTCATAAGTCCGCAAAGCTCATTATATTTATCTTCATCAAACACGCACACTATCTCTGCATTAAATTTATGTGCCTGTTCAGCCAGAAGCCTGACACTTCTTTTTGCTGCCAAAGCCTTCACTTTAATATTATGCTTCATACAAACATCTAATGTCTGCGTACCGATAGAACCCGTTGAGCCTATAAGTGATATTGTTTTCATATCCTTCTCCTCCTACTGTAAAGATTTTAGTCTTTACATATGCTTGATTCTTATAAAACGAACCATAGGGCGTGTACAAAACGCACACGCCCCACATAGATCAATAAAAAAGCTTTATATCCTCCAGCATAAATGTTATAAAAGGAGCAACGACAAGCACACTGTCAAATCTGTCCAGTACACCTCCGTGTCCCGGCATTATCTTTCCAAAATCCTTTATATTATGCTGTCTTTTTATAAGAGATGCTGTCAAATCTCCTACTATACTCAGCAATCCGCAAACAATTCCTACCACTGCTGCAACAATGTAATTTACTTCAAACTCATATCCGCGCATTGCCTGAACCTGCTGATATCCGAAAATATAAGCCATCAGCACCAACGCACCAACCAAAACTCCGCCCACTGCGCCTTCAACCGTTTTTTTAGGGGAAATTTCCGGACAAAGCTTATGCTTTCCGAAAAATGTTCCCACAAAATATGCGGCACCATCACTTAACCATGCTGCTGCCAAGCTGATAATTACATAGCAAACGCCATGCAGCTCATCCATATTTTTCATTCGCACAATACAGCACATAGCTACCGTTGCCATCAGCGTAGACGCTATCATAAAGCAAAGTTTTTCATAACTCATATTTTTATGCTCGGCAATAAATGCAACAAGCATGATCAATATACCAACTGCCGAAAAAATATATACATATTTTATTTCCGCAAACTGTATCAAAAACGGAAGCACAGCAGCAAATATAAAACACACTGCACTATGAATCTTGTACTTCATACAATCACAATTTGACAACAGCTCATATACTATCATTACTGCCAAAAAAGCAACTACCGCATTAAAAATCAGCGTATCGGCAAACAGCAAGACAATAATTCCTATTGTAATTCCCACGACAGCCGTTAAAATTCGTGTAAGCATATAATAAGTATCTCCTAAGTAGACAAGCTTTTTCAAAGCATTACTTTAACTGCTCAGCTTTTGGCAATGCTTTAATATATCTTTTCCGTTTTTTTCCGGATTATACCCCACCAAAGCGGCGGTTTCTCTGTGCAAAATCGTTCAGAGCCTTATCAAGCTCATTTGGTGTAAAATCAGGCCAAAGCACATCCGTATAATAAAACTCGGCATATGCAGACTGCCATATCATGAAATTAGACAATCTTTTCTCACCGCTCGGTCTGATAACCAAATCAACATCCGGCATATTCTTCGTATAAAGCAAGCTTGTTATAAGTTCTTCATTTATATCTTCATCTTTAACAAAGCCTTCTCTGATCATCTTCACAACAGATCTTACTGCATATACTATATCGTCTCTGCCGCCGTAATTAACGGCAATTGCAACATTCATAGCATCATTGTTTTCGGAAACCTTTTCAAGCTCAATCATTTTTTGGCGCATATCGGGTGAAAAGGGAGCTTTATCTCCAAGAAAAATAAGACGTGCATCCTTTTTATCGCTAAAATCTCCTGCTTCGTCAAGATAGTCATTAAACAATGTCATTATCGCATCAACTTCTGCTTTCGGTCTTGACCAATTTTCGGTCGAAAAAGCATAAAATGTGACATTTTTGATACCAATCTCATAGCAATATTTCAATATGCGGCGAAAAGCCTGCGCACCCTCCTTATGTCCGAAAGTACGCGGCAGCCCCTTTTTCTGCGCCCATCTTCCGTTTCCGTCCATAATAAATCCGATATGAACGGGAAATTTATCCTTATTCAGCAGCATACTCAAATCGACATGATCTCTTTTTCTTTTTCAGATATCGTACTATCCACGTTATCGCAATATTTATCGGTAAGCTTCTGTACTTCTTTTTCGAGATCCTTCACATCGTCCTCGGTGATCTCGTTATTCTTCTTCTGAGCCTTTACCTTATCCATTGCATCACGGCGGATATTTCTGATAGTGACCTTAGCCTCTTCGCCATACTTGCGAACCTGCTTTACAAGTTCCTTACGGCGCTCCTCTGTCGGCTGAGGAAATGCAAGTCTGAGCACCTTGCCGTCATTTGTAGGTGTAATGCCAATATCGGAATTAAGTATAGCTTTCTCAATAACCTTAAGCTGTGACATATCCCATGGCTGTATAACAAGATTTCTTGCTTCAACTACCGATACTGCAGCCATCTGCTGTATTGGTGTGGGTGTTCCGTAGTAATCTACCATGACCTTATCAAGTATTCCGGGATTTGCTCTTCCTGCTCTTACCGTTGTAAGTTCATGTTCAAGGCTCTTCAGGCATTTTTCCATTTTTTCCTGTGCTGTTTTAACATTTTCGTTCATAATTTACTCCTTTTCACGGCATATTAAAATTTTATTAAATTGACCTCGTCAATTATTTTCCGTCAATAACAATTGTTCCGACTTTTTTACCCATACAAGCATCATAAATATTTTCCGGTCTGTTCAAGTCAAAAACAATTATAGGGATATTGTTATCCTTACACATTGAAGCAGCCGTACTGTCCATTACTGCAAGATTTTTAACCAAAATATCGTTAAAGCTCAGTTCTTCAAACTTGACCGCATCGGGGTATTTATTTGGGTCCTTATCATATACTCCGTCTACCATAGTTGCCTTAAGCACGATATCCGCTTCAATTTCCGCCGCTCTCAGCGTTGAAGCCGTATCGGTAGAAAAGAACGGATTTCCCGTACCGCATCCGAAAATAACCACCCTGCCCTTTTCCATATGACGGACAGCTTTATTTCTTATATACGGTTCAGCAACCTGGTGCATAGCAATAGCGGTCTGCACTCTTACATCTACACCCAACGATTCAAGCACATCCGCAACGGCAAGTGCATTCATTGTTGTGGCAAGCATACCTATATGATCTGCTCTTGTTCTGTCCATTGCTCCGCTTGAACGTCCTCTCCAGAAATTGCCGCCTCCGACAACTATTCCTATCTGAACGCCAGCTTCTGCACATTTCTTTATACTCTCGCATATAGGGGTGATCGTTCCGTAATCAAGTCCGATTTTTTTATCTCCCGCAAGAGCCTCACCGCTAAGCTTAAGCAATACTCTTTTATACTTTGGTGCTTCTGCCATAAAATTACTCCTTTTGAATTTTATATTTTAAGGCAATACCGCACAGAGCTTGTGCGAAAGATGCGAAGTCAGATTTTTCGGCAGATTGTGCAAAAATTTTGCAGGCATACTGTCATATGTCAAGAAATTTTTATGCGATATGACGGAAAATATGCAAGCAGATTTCGTGCAAAGCCGTCATGCGGGCTTTGTGCGGTATTGTCTTAAGCAAACATACTCTTACTTATTATTTTACTACATTTTATCAAATCTGTAAAGTACCGATTCAAAATTTTTTACAGACTCACCCACAAAGCATTCAATAAGGTGATTGCCCCGTCATTATAATTTTAACGCGCTACCGCTTTAAAACAGTCTGACAACTATATCATTGATAAGAACTGCGGTAAACACGCATATAAATCCCATGCACATAGTAATATACGCTACCTTTGTAGACTTCTTTCTAAACTGATTCATAAATCCGCCTACCATCACCGCCGATATGATAGCACCTATAACAAGCAATGCCACATAAACCGCAAAAGCACTCATATCAACAACCGCAGTCAACGGAACCGACACATAATTTGCAACAATATACATAGCAGGCACAACAAGCAGCGGCAATGATTTCAATGCCGCACTTTTTTTACCCGTCTTGAGCGACATGAGAATAACCGCTCCTATCAGACCCATTACGACAACACATTCAATAACCATGATCTCATCCTTCTGTATAAGTATGAGTAAGTATGTACGTTCCTATTTCTTCGCATATATCCTTTGAAAGCTCATATCCGTCCTTGGTAAACGCCTCGGGCATTTTTCCGTCATTCCCCACAAACTCGGTATTCATATCAAGATAATACAATCCATTTTCGTTTGCAAATCTAAGCAATGACGAATTATATGCATCTATTTGTGAATTGGTAACACCGTTCTTTTCATATCTTCCCGTTATCGGCAGAAGCGATACTAAGTAAATATCCGTTTCGGGAGCACTCTCACGAAGCTTATCGACAAAATTTCCGAATGCTTCAAAAGCTTCATCTTCAACTGTCAGATCAAGATTATTCATACCTGCCATAATATAAACGGCATCTTTCCCCTTTGCCTTATCCGCAATTGACATATCCATAGCTGATATGGAAATATTTGCATCTGAGCAAACATTCTCCTCCGGAAGTACACGATATTCAAACAATCCTTCTGCACGCTCATCTCCGACAAAAAGTATTCTTTCAAAATACGATGCATTCACCTTTTCACTTGCCTGCACGGGATTTACTATCACCTTTTCGACAGCTTCCGTTTTATCCTCTTCTTTAATTCTATTCACAACAGAAACAACTATATCGTTACTGTTCTGCTCCTCTTTCAGAGCCTCCTCAACGTCAAAATCTTCCTTCATATAAAATGTAAAGCAAGCTGCAAAGCTGGCAATTATAAACAAAAATATAAATGATATCCTAAATTTTGCTCTTTTCTTTTCCTGTTGAACCTTCATAACAAACTCCATTTCGCAAAAACAGATTATCTGCAATATTTACAAATACTTTACAT
>CASFZT010000024.1 GCA_949299215.1 uncultured Ruminococcus sp. | reverse complement strand
CCTCTGATGTATATGCGGTTTTGGTAGTTTTTTTCTCTTACGGCAGAGGCTTTTTCAAAAAGATATTCCGCTGCTTCGCAAGACCTGCCTTCGATCAGATAAACAAATTCTTCCGCAGTGAGCAGGTGAGCAGCTTCCAGCTTATCTATAAGTTTTTTATACATAGGCTTACACCTTTGAATAAACGGTCTTGCTTGAAACGCCGTCAAGCATACCGAGCTTTCCCGATAAAGCGCTTATGACGTCCTGCGGAGCGTCAATTGCAACGCTTATTATCGAGATGTTTTTCTTTGTGTAGGGAACACCCATTCTGCCGATAATGTAGCCTCCGTAATTATGCAGAAGCTCATTCAATTTTTCCACAGATTTGGAATTTTCAACCATGATTCCAATTAAAGCAACTCTTGTTTCCATTAAAACCTCCCCGAAAATAAAAAACGTCCGCTCTGACAAACGGACGTTTTGATACACATAAGAATATACACGGACAGTATGACCAAAGTATATGAATTACCGCCTTTCCCCTTGGAAAAACCCTTGGGCGTCAGAGATAAAATTATTAAAATGTTTTTCCTCAGAACAAATCTTTGGAATTACAGCATTATTATAACATATATTTTTACATTTTGCAAGGCTATTTAAGCATTTTTTTCAGATATTGACCCGTGTATGACTTGGGGCAGGCGGCAATCTCTTCGGGAGTGCCGCCTTTTACGACAGTTCCGCCGCCGTTTCCGCCTTCCGGACCCAAGTCTATGATATAGTCGGCAGTCTTGATGATGTCAAGATTATGTTCTATGACAACAACGGTGTTTCCGGTGTTTACAAGCTGTTCGAGGACTTCGGTAAGCTTGTGTACGTCGGCAGTATGAAGTCCCGTGGTAGGCTCGTCAAGAATGTAAATAGTACGTCCCGTAGCACGTTTTGAAAGCTCTGTGGCAAGTTTTACACGCTGAGCTTCGCCGCCCGAAATAGTGGTTGCAGGCTGTCCTATTTTTATATATCCCAGACCCACGTCCTGCAAAGTTTTCAGCTTGCGTAAGATCTTAGGCATATTTTCAAAAAATTCCACACCCTCGTCAACTGTCATTTCAAGCACATCATAGATGGATTTGTTCTTGTATTTTACTTCAAGAGTTTCACGGTTGTAGCGCTGTCCTTTGCAGACTTCGCAAGGAACATAAATATCGGGCAAAAAGTGCATTTCTATCTTGATTATTCCGTCGCCTTCGCAGGCTTCACAGCGTCCGCCCTTTACATTAAAGGAAAATCTTCCCGGACCGTAGCCCTTCATTTTTGCGTCGTTCGTGGAGGCATAAAGCTCACGGATATCTCCGAAAACGCCGGTATATGTCGCAGGGTTTGAACGGGGAGTTCTTCCTATGGGGGATTGATCAATGGCAATTACCTTGTCAAGATTTTCTATTCCCTCCATGCCGTCAAATTTTCCCGGACGAAGCTTTGCACGGTTTAATTTTGCGGCAAGATGCTTGTAGATGATCTCGTTTACAAGAGATGATTTTCCCGAGCCGGACACACCCGTAACACAGGTAAATGTGCCGAGAGGAATTTCAACATCAATGTTTTTGAGATTGTTTTCCTTAGCGCCTATTACCTTTAAGAAAAGTCCGTTGCCCTTGCGGCGTGTTTCGGGAATGGGTATGGAGCGTTTTTTGCTTAAATACTGTCCCGTGATGGAGCGAGGACAAGCTTCTATGTCTTCGACCGTGCCGGTGGCAACAATTTCACCTCCGTGGATTCCCGCATACGGTCCTACATCAACAATAAAGTCGGCGGCACGCATGGTATCCTCGTCATGCTCAACAACAATAAGAGTGTTTCCGAGATCACGCAGTCTGCGCAAAGTAGCAATAA
The DNA here is from genome assembly GCA_949299215.1 of uncultured Ruminococcus sp. GTDB lineage: Bacteria > Bacillota > Clostridia > Oscillospirales > Ruminococcaceae > UMGS363. The sequence goes on along the minus strand of CASFZT010000024.1, from coordinate 12,373 downwards.
GCTTGTCATTATCACGCTGGTGCAGACCGATAGAAGGCTCGTCCAGAATATAAAGCACGCCAACAAGAGAAGAGCCGATCTGCGTTGCAAGACGGATACGCTGACTTTCACCGCCGCTTAATGTTCCTGCGGAACGTGAAAGCGTAAGATATTCAAGCCCTACGCTTTTCAGAAAGCCAAGACGATCGTTTATTTCCTTTATGATTCTTTCGCCGATAAGACGTTCTCTGTCAGTAAGCTGTAATGCTTTGAAAAATTCGATACATTCTGTAACGGAAAGATTTGTAAGTTCAAATATGTTTTTTCCGCCAACGGTTACAGCAAGGCTTTCCTTTTTCAGTCTTTGACCGTGACAGTCGGGGCAAAGCTCATCCGACATACACTGTTCTATTTCATCACGGCTGTATTCTGAGTTTGTTTCACGGTAGCGGCGCTCCATGTTAGGGATAATTCCCTCAAATGGCTGATAATAGATACCGCCTCCGTACTCCTTTGCACGGTGAAGCTTTATTTTCTGTTCGCCTGTGCCATACAGAAAAATATCTATGATATCCTGCGGCAGATCTTTTACGGGAGTATCAAGAGATATATTGTAAAACTGTGCGATACCTTTATAATACATCATTGCAAATGAGCTGTCATCAAGAGTGTTCCAGCCCATAGCTTTTATTGCACCCTGACGTATGGATAAGTCCTTGTTTGGAATTACAAGCTCGGGGTCTATCTTTCGGAAAACACCCAGTCCCGTACATTTTGGACAAGCGCCGAACGGATTGTTAAAGGAGAACATTCTCGGTGAAAGCTCCTCAACTGAAATGTTATGCTCGGGACAGGCGTAGTTTTGCGAGAAAAGCATTTCCTTCCCGCCGATAACATCTACAATGAGCAGCCCCCCCGAAATTGCAAAAACTGTTTCGATACTTCCGGTAAGACGTGATTGCAGACCGTCCTTTACTACAAGACGGTCAACAACTATTTCAATATTGTGCTTTTTGTTTTTTTCAAGAGATATTTCTTCACTTAATTCGTATATGATACCGTCTGCCCTGACACGGACAAAGCCGGATTTTCTTGCACGTTCAAGCTCTTTGACGTGTTCGCCCTTACGTCCTCTTATAACAGGCGCAAGGAGCTGTATCTTTGTTCCTTTGGGCAGACTCATAATGCTGTCCGAGATCTGGTCTACGGTCTGCTGTTTTATCTCACGTCCGCATACGGGGCAGTGAGGAATACCGATTCTTGCATAGAGCAAACGGAGATAATCATAAATTTCCGTTACCGTGCCAACGGTCGAGCGAGGGTTTTTTGATGTTGTTTTCTGGTCTATGGATATGGCAGGAGAAAGGCCCTCAATGCTGTCAACATCGGGCTTTTCCATCTGTCCGAGAAACATTCTTGCGTAGGAGGACAGACTTTCGACATATCGGCGCTGACCGTCCGCATAAATTGTGTCAAATGCAAGAGAGGATTTTCCTGAGCCTGAAAGTCCCGTCATAACGACAAGCTTGTCACGGGGTATCTCCAGATCGACATTTTTCAGATTATGCTCTCTTGCACCCTTAATAATAATTTTATCTATTGCCATTTTAAAGATAGTCCTTTCTTTGCATAAGGAGAGTTATTTTGATTTTTTCTTTTCTCCTTTAAGCTCGTTTATCTTATCACGCAGATATGCGGCGTGTTCAAATTCAAGTATCTTAGCTGCATTTTTCATTTCTATGGTAAGCTTTTCGATAAGAGCCTGTTTTTCTGCCGCAGACATCTGCTTTTGCTTTGATTTTGCGGTCTTGCCGTCGGCTTCTACCTTTGTGGAGATTTCAATAACATCACGAACATCCTTGATTATGGTTTTGGGGGTTATGCCGTGTGCTTTGTTGTAATCCATCTGTATTTTGCGTCGGCGCTCCGTTTCCATGATAGCATTTTCCATGGAACGTGTAACGGAGTCTGCGTACATGATGACCTTTCCTTCAGAATTTCGTGCGGCACGTCCTATTGTCTGGATAAGGGAGCTTTCCGAACGCAGGAATCCTTCCTTGTCTGCGTCAAGAATAGCCACAAGAGATACCTCGGGTATGTCAAGACCTTCTCTGAGCAGGTTAATGCCTACAAGCACGTCATATTCGCCCAAACGCAGGTCTCTGATAAGCTCCATACGTTCAATGGTGTCAACATCATAGTGCATATATCTTACACGAACACCCATCTTATCAAGATATGCAGTCAAGTCCTCCGCCATTTTCTTGGTAAGAGTAGTCACAAGCACACGTTCATTTTTCTGCGTACGCTCGTTTATTTCAAGCAGCAGGTCTTCAATTTGTCCCTGTACGGGCTTTACGATTATTTCAGGGTCGACAAGTCCTGTGGGACGAATGACCTGTTCTACTATTTGCTCGGAATGTTCACGCTCAAATTCTCCGGGAGTGGCGGATACAAATATCACCTGATTTATTTTATCATAAAATTCATTGAAGTTTAGAGGACGGTTGTCATAAGCGGACGGAAGACGAAAACCGTAGTCGATAAGAGTAGTTTTTCTTCCACGGTCGCCTGCGCTCATACCTCTTATCTGCGGCAGAGAAACATGACTTTCGTCCACAAACAGCAGAAAATCTTCTGGAAAGTGATCGAGCAGGGTATAAGGTATGCTTCCTGCAGGACGTCCTGCGAGAATACGGGAGTAGTTTTCAATACCCTTGCAAAAGCCTATCTCCTGCAGCATTTCAATATCGTAATTTGTACGCTGAGCAATTCTCTGCGCCTCAACAAGCATTTCACGTTCTTTAAAATATTCAATGCGTTCCTGCAGTTCACGTTCTATTTCGGAGATGGCTTCCTGCATTTTGTCACGTGAGATGACATAGTGTGAAGCAGGGTATATTGCAACATGAGAAAGGGTTGCAAGGATATTTCCCGTAAGAGCGTTTATTTCGCAGATACGTTCGATCTCGTCGCCAAAAAATTCTACACGGATAGCCTTGTCAGTGGAGCCTGCAGGGAATATCTCAACAACATCTCCCCGCACACGAAATTTGTTTCGAATAAAGTTTACATCATTTCTTTCGTATTGTATAGAAACAAGCTTTGCAAGAAGTACATCTCTTGACAATTCCATGCCCTGTCTTATGGAAACGACCATTGTACGGTAGTCGATAGGCGAACCGAGGGAGTATATGCAGGAAACGGAGGCAACTATGATGACGTCACGTCTTTCCGCAAGAGCAAGTGTGGCAGAGTGACGCAGCTTGTCTATTTCATCATTGATGGCGGAGTCTTTTTCAATGTAGCTGTCGGTAGAAGGAATGTAAGCTTCCGGCTGATAGTAATCATAGTAGGATACAAAATATTCTACGGCATTTTCGGGGAAAAATTCACGAAATTCGGAGCAAAGCTGTGCTGCAAGGGTTTTGTTATGCGCAAACACAAGGGTAGGGCGGTTAAGCTTTGCGATTATGTTAGCCATGGTGAAAGTTTTTCCCGAGCCTGTAACGCCAAGAAGCGTCTGCTCCTTGAAACCGTTGTTTACACCGTCTACAAGATGTGTGATTGCTTCCGGTTGATCTCCGGAAGGCTTGTAATCTGAAACAAGCTTGAATTTATCCATGTTAAGTCCCCTCGCTTTTGTTTATTGTGGAATACAGTTTTGGGTTGATGAGCAGACATTCAATAAGGGGCTTGCCCCGTCATTCAACGTGGCAAGTCGCAGCGAAGCTGCGATGAAGTTTCAGTTGGGGATTTAACCCCAACTGAAACTGACTATGGAACCCACCGCCTTAGAGGCGGGGGACATCTTGCCTAAGTTATATAGTTTCCAGTTCGGCTCTTTCTATAAGGGATATTGAGGAATTTGTGCCGACGATTATATGGTCAAGCAAGCCAATACCGATAGCGTTAAGAATTTCTTTTATCTGACGTGTGGTGGAAATATCTTCAGCAGATGGTGTAGCGTCACCGTTCGGGTGATTATGAGCAAGAGCAATGTATGATGAACCGCTTTTTATTGCGGTATCGACAATGCTGCGTGTTTTTAAGGTTGTATTTGCTGCATCACCATCTGAAATATGGTATATATCTATGAGATAAAGATCATTGTCCAAGCAGGCAACAAAGAATTTTTCTTTTGTAATACCTATGAATTTGTCCGCAAAAAGCTGTTTGATCTTGTTTGAATTGTTGTAGCAGATAGTTTTTTCCTGTGTGCTGCCGCATAAGTTCATTATTTGAGGTATAAGCTTGAAAAGAAATGCGGTATTTTCCGAAACACCATTTTCTTTGATAAGCTTTTCGACCGGTGCGTCAAAGAGAGCTGATATGCTTCCATAATAGTTTATAAGATTATGTGCCAATACGTTGGTATTAATACGCGGATAGCAGTAATACAGCAACATTTCAAGAAGTTCATGCTCCTGAAATCCCGAAGCGCCAACGTTAAGAAATTTCTCACGCATACGTTTCCTGTGACCGGAATGAACTCCCTTGTTGGTATTATTATCAGACATAAACTCCCTCCGAAAGAATATATTTATTTCATTATATCATATGGAGAAATGGATTTAAACAGATAAATATGAAGAAACTGCGGTTAAATAAAAAAAGGACTGTCCGATAAGAACAGTCCGATTTATTTTAAATTGTAAATTAAACGCCGTATTTAGCTGTGGAAACGGGAATACCAACGCCCATTGTAGAAGTAACAACGCAGGACTTGAAGTAAGTACCCTTAGCAGCAGCAGGCTTAGCCTTAGCAACAGCTTCAAGAAGAGTGTTGAGGTTTTCTTCGAGCTTAGCAGCACCGAAAGAAGCCTTACCGATAGGGCAGTGGATGATGTTTGTTTTGTCAAGACGGTACTCGATCTTACCGGCCTTAGCTTCTGTAACAGCCTTAGCAACGTCGGGAGCAACAGTACCTGCCTTGGGGTTAGGCATAAGTCCGCGAGGACCGAGAACCTTACCGAGACGGCCAACAAGACCCATCATGTCGGGAGAAGCAATAACAACGTCAAAGTCCATCCAGTTTTCCTTCATGATCTTGTCAACGAGATCTTCTGCGCCAACATAATCAGCACCTGCAGCCTTGGCAGCCTCTTCCTTTTCAGGCTTGCAGAATACGCAAACTCTTACATTTTTACCTGTACCGTTAGGAAGAACAACCGCACCTCTAACCTGCTGGTCAGCGTGACGGGAGTCAACACCCAGACGGATGTGAACTTCGATGGTTTCATCAAATTTAGCCTTAGCATTTTTGCAAGCAAGCTCAAGAGCCTCAACAGATTCATAGAGCTTGGATTTATCAACAAGCTTAGCGCTTTCGTTATATTTTTTACCGTGTTTCATTAATAATAATCCTCCTTTAAGTGGTAATGCCCCGGAATTACAGGGGACTTATAGCGGATATTTCCTCCCACCATAGGCTGACGGAAACATAAATGTCCGCAGTTTCAATTATGCATTGAAATCAGTCTACGACTTCAACACCCATAGAACGAGCTGTGCCGGCAATCATGCTCATAGCGGTATCAATGTTAGCAGCGTTGAGATCGGGCATTTTTGTTTCAGCGATCTTGCGGATCTGCTCTTTGGTGATCTTGCCGACCTTGGTCTTGTTAGGAACGCCTGAACCACTCTCAATACCGATGGCTTTCTTGATAAGAACAGCTGCCGGAGGAGTCTTAGTGATAAAGGAGAAAGAACGATCAGCGTAAACAGTGATAACAACCGGAATGATAAGACCGATATCGTTCTTTGTTCTTTCGTTAAATTCCTTAGTGAATGCCATAATATTTACACCGTGCTGACCGAGTGCAGGGCCAACCGGGGGAGCAGGAGTAGCCTTACCTGCTGCGATCTGAAGCTTAATCAAGCCAACAACTTTCTGTGCCATATAAACGCACCTCCGTAATATACAAGAATCATATAAGATTCACATTGTTTATATTTTTACATAAAGCGGATCAATACTTATCCGCTTTTGAAACCTTGGAAATTTCGATAGTAGCCAAAGTTTCACGACCGAACATAGAAACGGAAACATCAACAGTCATGTCATCCGTATTAATGTCCTTGACTTCACCGACAAAGCCCTCCATAGGACCTGCGGAAATTTTGACCTTGTCGCCCTTTTTGATGTTGATCTCAACAACGGTATTAACGGTGTCAATGCCGAGTGCCTCAACTTCCTTGTCGGAAAGGGGAACAGGCTTTGAGGCAGGACCGACAAAGCCGGTAACACCTCTTGTATTTCTTACAACATACCAGGAGTCGTCGTTAAGAACCATTTTAACCAAAACATATCCCGGGAAAATCTTTCTTTCGACTTCACGTTCTTTGTTGGATTCGGTCATTTCCTTAACCAGTTCGGTAGGGACCTTTACCTCGGGGATAAGCTCGTGAAGATTACGGTTATCGACAACTTTAAGGATAGTCTGCGCTACCTTATTCTCATAACCGGAATAGGTGTGAATGACATACCATTTAGCAGCTTCTGACATTCTATCTATCTTCCTTTCGTTACAGAACCGCAGGAAAAAAGCAAACCTGCGTAAAGACTAATCCTTTATTATGCGGACAAAGCAAGTTTGAGGAGCTGAGCCAGAGCACTGTCCACACCCCAGATTACAATACTGCTTATGCAAGTAACAACAAGTACAACAATAGTATTGTTGATGACCTTTTTCTTGCTTGGCCATACTACTTTTTTGATCTCACTTCTCAGATCCTTGAAAAACTTGATGAAGCGATTTTGCTTTTTAGCACCTTTCTTGGCAGGCTTGTCATTTTTCTTAGTCATCTGCTCCGCCTTGTTCTGTGCTTGCTGCATCAAAGATTTCTTGGATGATTTTTTGTTATCAGCCATTATTCACACCTCAACTTACTTGGTTTCTTTGTGAAGAGTGTGCTTCTTGCAGAACTTACAATACTTATTCATTTCAAGTCTGTCCGGATCGTTCTTCTTGTTTTTCTTGGTATTGTAGTTACGCTGTTTGCACTCTGTGCAGGCTAATGTTACCTTTACTCTCATATCGGCACCTCCTATTAAATGTTCCATTCGGAACGCTTCGATTTTGCAGGAAACGAGTTCCTGTGCCTCCCTCTGTGGCAACGTACATATATGGAAAAACCATACATTTTGCTGAGAGGTCGTTTTGTGTTTTGGCACAAAAAAATAGACCTCTGCAAGAGGTACTATTATCATAACACATTTGAATACCGCTTGTCAAGCGTTTTTTTATATTTTTTATATTTTTATCAGCCCGACACACATTTTTGCATATCGGGCTGATAATATATACCTTATTTTTCCACGGGAGTAAAAAGTATTCTGATTTTGGGGAGCTTTTTGACTGTGTAGTAGTAGTTTTCCTGCCAGTCATCACCCTGAGAAGGATCGTTTTCGCCTGTTGCGGGAGGAGCAAAAAGCTTTATGTCCATGTCGCAGGCGGAAGAAAGCGGCTTTTCGTAGAAAGCACTCATAAGATCAATAGTCTTTGCTTTGGGGGACTTATAGAACCATCTTCCGTTTATTTCTATCATGTAGTTGCTGTCATCGTCATTATCAAATACAAGTTCACAGAAGTGCGGATTGCAGTCAAAGTGTACGGGGATAGAAATACCCTCGGCATCCTCCGAACCACCCCATCTTAATGTAACGGGGAGAGATAACTCGCCGTCAAGCTTGATTTCCGGGTAGAACCATTCGCTGTGAATGATGTCTTTGTATACGGAAAGCACGGGCTGTTCAATACCAACGTCCTGATTGTTGGGGTCTTCAATCTCAAGACCGAGACGTCCTCTGTCACGGAACTGATACATAGTGAAGCTTGTGAACCATTCGTCCTTGTTTTCAACAAGCATATCGCAGAATTCCTTTACCATGTCAGCCTGTTCATATGCACCGGTAACATCACCGTCGGCATTGAATTCAGCCATGGACATCGGCTTTCCTACGCCGCCGTTGAGATATTTGAAACGCTCGTAGCTTAATTTTGTGAGTTCGTATGTGCGTTTTACGGTAGAACGTGAGTGAGATGTACCGCCCGGTTCAGCAACATCGTAAGGCCAACCCCAGTGAAGCGCCATATATTTGTCAACGGACCACATATCCGCAGCAGGGATACATTTTGCGAATTCCTTTTCCATTTCCATTTCTTCGCCGTTTTCGGGGTGTTCAATGCCGCCAATACATACCAATGTCTTTACATTCGGCGCATATTCATGGATAATATCACAGCAGTGTACAAAGAAATCACCTATCTCCTGATAGGAAGCTCTTTTTGTAAAGGAGAACCAATTGCCTGTAGCCTCATGATTGATACGGAGTATCATTCTTCCGAATGTACGCAGATCCTTTGCAATTGCAATAATATGTTCGTCCGAAACATTAGGGTCGATAGTAAGAGTGAGGCATACGTCCTGACCATGACGGCGCACGTCACGCATACAGGTGAAAGGCTCGTCGTCGAGAGTGCCGTTAAGACCGCCCTTGTAGGTGAAATAATCGTCATAAGGATAGTCCCACTGGAATGAAACGTTTGCGTCCTTCATTACTTCGGAAATTCTGCCGGGCCATTCTTTATCGAGAGGATAATAGCAGTACATAAGAGAAATGGCACGGTGTGGTCTGCCAAGCTTGTGAAGAATATAGTCCTGATTTACATATTCGCCTCTTTCGGAACCATCACCGAGGTCAACAGCACATTTTGCTTTGCCCATGTGAATTTTAAAAATCTTGTCACTCATAATACAAATTTTCCTTTCGATTAAGATAATATAAAAGTTCAATTTTTAGCCTGACAGCTAAAAGTAATCGTTTGCATACAGTTTATCACAAAACACGGCATAATGTCAAGAGGGGTTTTATAAATTTTATTTTAAACTGTTAAAATTAAGAGTGTGTTCACATTATGCTGTGCCGCATGGAGCTTTTGCAATTAATTTTTGCTTAAAATAACCAAAAAGAGAGGGTTAATTTCTAACCGTATCTTTTAAAATCTATTGAAAAAAAACATAAAAAGGTATATAATTATTTTAAAGAAAATGTTGCTTTTTTATATTTATAAAAACTATTAAGGCGTATTTTTGACAAAAGGGGGCGATTATATGCAATATGATGTAAGTATTGAAGTGTTTGCGCTGATAATGCTTGTTATGTTTACCATATTCATAAAGATCGCCAATCCGTTGAATGCGCCGCAGAATAAAGCATTTATAAGACTTTCACTTTGCGTTATTATTTCATGTATTGCGGATATTGTATCATGCCTTATAATAAATGCACGTGTGCAAGGCTATAATATTCCTATTTGGGTTATGTATCCGGTAAATATGGTATTTTTTATTACGATAATGCTGGACGGATTTTGCTATTGCACATATTTATACACTCTTATAGGATATGAGGATTTTCTTAAGACCCAGCTTTCCAAGGTAATATTGATACCTGTAATACTTTTTTCGCTTGTTACGCTTACAACTCCGTGGACGCATTTGCTGTTCTATTTTGACGAAAACGGCAAGTATACCTTTGGTACGGCGCATTTTCTTGCGGTAGTTGTAATGCTTATATATGTAGTGGTAGGAGTAATGTTCCTTATCATTTATAAAAATAAGATAAGTAAGATGCAGTTGTATTCGACATTGATATTTACACTTGCGGCGGCGGTTGGAATGTTCGTGCAGAATATTTTCATGCCGAATAAGTGTATAGGTATGCCGACTGCGGCTATGGCAATTATTCTGATATATTTTTCATTGCAGACGCCCGACTCATATGTGCTTATGCATACGATGGACGAGCTTAAAAAGGCAAAAAAGCAAGCTGAGGACGCAACAAAAGCAAAGGAAACTTTCTTTGCAAATATGTCTCATGAAATACGTACACCGATAAACAGCGTTCTCGGAATGAATGAGATGATATTGCATAAGAGCACCGACCCAGATATTATAAAATATGCCGAAACTGCAAGAAAATCCGGTGCTTCGCTGCTTGCGCTCGTTAATAATGTCCTTGATTATACCAAGCTTACGACCGGTGAGTTAAGACTTATTGACGAACCTTATGATACACGAAAAATGTTTGAGAATGTTATTTCCGAGGCAATGGAGCTTGCAAAAGGCAAGAATGTAAAGTTTGAAACGGATATTTCTCCCGAGCTGCCAAAGGTGATGGTGGGCGACCAGATACGTATAAGGCAGATATTGTATAATCTTGTGTCAAACGCATTTAAATTTACAAACGAGGGCAGTGTGGTAATAACCGCTTCCTGCAAGAAAACGGGAAGCAGCCTTGTAAAACTTAAAATAAGCGTGACCGATACAGGCTGCGGTATTAAAAAAGAGGATATAAAGAGGATATTCGGAAGCTTTGTAAGACTTAATACCGGGGAGAATTACAGCCTTGAGGGTGCGGGTCTGGGACTTTCCGTAACGTCCGAGCTGCTTGAAATGATGGACGGAGATATAGATGTTGAGAGTACGTTCGGCAAGGGCAGTAAATTTACGGTAGAGTTTCTCCAGGGCGTTGAAAACGCAGAGCAGATGGGCGAGATAACGGTTTCGGAAACGGTGGATACGGATGCTGCTTCGGAGAAGGATTTTTACGCACCCGATGTGTCTGTGCTTGCGGCAGATGACTGCGAGGTTAATTTGTTTATTATAAGCGAGCTGCTGAAACAGTTTGGCATACGCACGGATATTGCCATAAGCGGTGAAAAATGCTTTGAGATGGCGGCACAGAAGCTGTATGACCTTATTATTCTTGACCATATGATGCCCGGAATAGACGGGATAGAAACTTTGCATATGATAAAGGAAACATCGGGTTGTGCAAGTATAGATACGCCTGTTGTGGTGCTTACGGCAAATGCTGTTGTAGGAGCAAGAGAGCAGTATATAAAGGAAGGCTTTGACGGATATATGTCCAAGCCTATAACCTTTAAGGCACTTTCCGAGGTTTTGAATAAGTTTATACCTGAAAGCGTGGCAGCAGTAAAAACGGTAAGCGAGGATATAAACAATGACGAAGATATTTTCTCTCATGTACATCTGTCTCATGTTAATGTGCTGAGAGGAATAAGCAGATGCGGCGGCAGAGAAAAGTATATGCGCAAGCTGAAAGACTTTGCCGGACGAGCGGTCGAATATGCAGAAAAACTTGAAAAGGCGGTAGATAATAAGGATACCGGTGCATATGCCGAAATGGCAGGCAAGGTAAAAAAGGAAACGCTTGAAATAGGTGCGGAAAATCTGTCCGATATGGCAAAGCTCCAGGAAATGTTTGCACTTGTGGGTAAGTATGAGGACGTAATAACGCTGCATAGAGATTTTATAAATACTCTTACGCAGGTCACTGCCGAATCGGAGAAAATCGTAATAGGAAGCGAGCACTAAAAAAGTCTGCATGGAAACCCCATGCAGACTTGAATTTTTATTCAGTGCATCAGAAATCAAAACCGGATTCCTGTGCGGCTTTGGCAGCCTTCATCATGATAGCACATTCTAAGCGCTTCTTTTCCATTTCGCAGGAAAGTTTGTGCGGAAGATGGATATCACCGTTGTAGATGTAGTTGTTGGCGTTGCAGCCGCCGCTGCAGTAGAATTTAGCCCAGCATTTTTTGCAGTCCTCCTTGGTGTAGATGTGCGCCGAGGAAAATTTCTTTTTCATTTCAAGATCAAATGTACCGTCATTAAGATTGCCCATTTTGCAGCCTTCCACACCGACAAACTGATGACAGGGATAAATATCTCCCTCCGGAGTAACAGCCACATATTCGTTGCCGCTGCTGCATCCGCGGAGACGCTTTATTGCACAAGGACCCTGGTCAAGATCAAGCATAAAGTGGAAGAAATTGAAGTGCTTGCCCTGATTGTCGTTGATAAGAAGCATCTGTGCAAGACGTTCGTATTCCAAGAAGATTTTCGGAAGTTCACGTTCAGTAAGGGCGTAGTTTTCGGTAGGCGCACTTACAACAGGCTCAACGGATATCTGGTCAAATCCGTTTTCAAAAAGACTGTATACGTCATTTGCAAAATCAAGATTATATTTTGTGAATGTGCCTCGTACATAGTAGTTCTGATGTCCACGTTTTTCAACAAGCTTTTTGTAGTTGGGCATGATGCGGTCGTAACAGCCTGTACCGTCGATACGTTTGCGCACACGGTCGTTTACTTCCTTTCTGCCGTCAACGGAAAGAACAACGTTGGACATTTCCTTGTTGATGAAATCTATCTTGTCGTCGTCGAGAAGCATACCGTTTGTTGTGATTGTGAAGCGGAAGTTCTTGTTATGCGGTTTTTCGAGGGAACGACCGTATTCAACGAGCTGCTTGACTACATCAAAGTTCATAAGCGGCTCACCGCCGAAAAAGTCTACCTCAAG
>CASFZT010000023.1 GCA_949299215.1 uncultured Ruminococcus sp. | reverse complement strand
TAACTTAGGTAATACTGCACAGGGCTTGTGCGGTATTGCCTTAATATGCCTTCAATAAGGGGCTTGCCCCGTCATTATAAAATTTATGACAAAACTGCTGACATAATCTGTATATATTTCACAAAACAATAAAAAATTATTGTTTTTCGATAATTTTTTATTGACAAATAATAATCGTTGTGTTATCATATCACCAGAAACCACGACGGATAGTCCGAAAGGAGCATACACTATGAAAAAAATTACATGGACTCAGCCGATGTCGCTTTTGCTTTCTTCAATAATAATAAAGCTTCTGGCGCTGATATTTGCCGCCGCCTGCATTTACGCACCTTTTATGATAAAGGGGCACGCATTCATGTTCAGCTCCACAAACGTACCTCTGCTGTATATCGTATTCTATTCATGCGCACTTTTTGCGTTTATAACGCTGTTCTTCCTGAACAAGCTTATCGGAAATATCAGAAAGGAGCAGATATTCATACACGAAAATGCAATGATACTGCGTATAATTTCATGGTGCTGCTACTTTGTGGGGATAGCGACCGCAGTTTACAGCTTCTGCGAATATTATTTCATAGTCATAGCGGCGGCGGCTGCTTTCTTCGGACTTATACTCCGTGTACTCAAGAACGTATTTGTAAAAGCAATAGAAATACGTGAAGAAAACGACGCTACAATATAAAAAGGAGGGGATCGTATGTCCGTTATAGTAAATCTTGACGTTGTAATGGCAAAGCGGAAGATCTCCTCGGGCGAGCTTGCGGAAAAGCTGGATATCACGCCTGCCAATCTTTCCATATTAAAGACAGGCAAAGCCAAGGCGATACGCTTTTCCACACTGAACAAGCTTTGCGAGATACTCAACTGCCAGCCAGGTGATATACTTGTTTATGAAAGGACGAATGACAATGACAGCGAATAACGAAAATATGCAAAACTCAAATTCGGACGGAGCTTCCGTGCCAAACACAGCTTATTCCATGCCGATATATGCACCGGTCGGTGAAGAAAGCAATACCGTTCCCGACCCCAAGACGGTCTATTCCATACCGGAAAAAATATTTGCACCGCTTTTCACATTTGCGGGATTTTTCATATTCAAGGCGCTGTTTGAATATCAGGGCATTACGCTCGGAATATTCATGCTTGCGCTTTCAGCCGTATCAATGATCTTTGCGATAATATCAAAAGCAAGGCAAAATGCGGAAAGCATACTGCTTTTCATCGATACTGTAATATTTTCGGCAAATCTTATCATTACATCAAACGGACTTATAATCTTCCTTGACTTTGTATTTGCGGCTGTTTTATATGCACTGTGGGCATATTCTCTTAATTCGGACGGTGAGCGCACATTTGACGACTATTCCGTTTTCCGAATACTCTACTCATTCTTTTACCGTTCCTTTGCAAATATCGGAAAATGTCCGTCTGCGGCAATGTCGCTCATATCAAAAACAAGCGGCAAAAACGTAAGCAAGGTTCTTGCCGGACTGCTTATTTCCCTGCCGGTAACAATTATAGTATTCATTCTGCTCACGTCCGCAGATACAAACTTCGAGCAGCTCATAAGTAAAATAACAGACGGATTTTTCACTGACCTCTTTCAGAACATACTAACGTACATTTTTATGCTGCCGCTTTCATTCCTGATTTTCGGTATGATATACGGAGGCATCAGGTCGGAAAAGCGTCTTTCGGCGGAAAGCTGCGCATCATTCTCCGCTTCGGTAAAAATTGCACCCTCACTTGTTGTATACTCATCGGTAATACCGCTTTGCGCACTTTACGTACTGTTCTTCTTTTCACAGCTTTCATATTTCATATCCGCATTTTCAAGTGTGCTCCCCGAGGAATTCAGTGCGGCGGAATATGCACGCAGGGGATTTTTTGAGCTGTGTGCCGTTGCGGTGATAAACCTTTCCGTAATAGCGGCGATAAACCTTTTCTGCAAGGATACCGAATCGGGCAAACGTCCTGCGGTACTGAAATTCTTTACCGTTCTTCTTTCCGTATTCACGCTTATACTTCTCGTAACCGCATTCAGCAAAATGGCTATGTACATCTCACGCTTCGGACTTACAAGACTTCGTGCATACACATCATGGTTCATGATACTTCTTGCTCTGATACTTGTTCTTATCATAGTGCGGCAGGCGGTAAAGATAAATCTGTCGTCATTTACAGCGGCAATATTTACGGTAATGATGATATTCTTAAGCTTTGCGCAATGTGACGCACTTATTGCAGGCTACAATATACGCTCCCACGAAAGCGGAAAGACCGAATTTGACAAATACTATTTCGTAAACTCTCTTTCGGAGGATGCGGTATACGTGATACCTTATATGCTTGAAAGCGGCGACCAAGTGCTTGCAGATGCGGCAAAGGAATTTCTCAAAGAAAACTCACACATATCCGAAAGCAAGATCAACTATACAATATCGGAAAGTATCGTAAACAGGCTTGCATTTGAAAACGGGTGCTTATACCCGGCAGAACAGCCGCAGGCATAATGTATTCTTATTTATTATTACGTGAAGTGATATCTGCAATGATCTGCCGTATCTCATTGCAAGCAGTAACCGTTCCGCCAAGCACGGAGCAGGGTCTGTCGAGAGTTATCTCACTTCCGTCCGCCTGACGTATAACGCCGCCCGCCTCTTCGATTATCACCGATGCTGCGGCATAATCATATGGCTGGAGCTGCAATTCGATATAAGCAGCATTTGCTCCCGATGCAACACGGCACAGGTCCAGAGCCGCCGAACCTCCGCTTCGCACAGCAGGACTGCGAAGATATATCTCCTTTACAACGGCAAACAGCAGCTCCGCATCATCGCCGTTATATCTTGCTCCGTCAAAGGAAACTATGCCCTCCGACAATCCCTTGTCCGTGATATTAAGTCTTTTTCCGTTAAGATATGCGCCGTTTCCTCTTACGGCTTTATACATTTTATCAAGATACGGATTATAGACAAATCCGGCAAGCATTTTTCCCTCATACGCAAGACCGGCCGAAACGCAGCTGTAATCAAATCCGAATACAAAATTGGTCGTTCCGTCAATAGGGTCGATATAAAAGCAGTATCCGTCACAGCCGTGGTCATTCCCCTCGGTATCCTCCTCACCGTAAAATGATGTTCCCGGCAGCAGCTTGCTAAATCTTTCGATCAAAAACCTCTGAATCTCAATATCAAGATCGGTAACAAAATTAGCCTCGCCTTCTTTATGATGAACATTTTCGTCCGTTATTTTTGCATTTAAGATCATTGCTCCCGTTCAAAGCTTGATTAGGCAATAAATGTCAATGTCCATGACTATAACGCATGAAGTATCAACATAATTTTACTATGCACACAAAAAAATGTCAAGGCAGACGCACTACAGTGCCTTAGAGGTATATATTGACGATTCTGAATATATAAGGTATAATAAATTGCACAGAGCTTGCGCAAAAGATGCAAGCAGATTTCGTACAAAGCCGTCAAGTGTGCTTTGTTCGGCATTGCTTCAATAAGGGGCTTGCCCCGTCATTCAACGCAGCAAGCCGCAGCGAAGCTGCGATGAAGTTTCAGTCGGGGATTGAAACCCAACTGAAACTGAATATGGAACCCGCCGCCTTAGAGGCGGGAGACATCTTGCCTAAGTTATATCCGCAAATGATATCTTATTGGGATTTTTTTGATTGCGAGGTGGTCAAATGGCATTGGACACAAAAGAAATTATTGCAGACGCAACGAAAAAGCTGCTCTTTGAAAAAAAGGTCAAAAAACTGACGGTAAAGGATATCGTTGAAGAATGTCATATCACAAGACAGTCATTTTATTATCATTTTTCGGGCATTCCGAAGCTGATAGAATGGATACTTCAACAGCATAACGCTCAGATATTTGAGGAGTGCCTCAGACAGGCTGATTTCGAAGGACAGCTGCGCTGCTTTATCCTTATTGCATTAAACGCCCGTCCAAGTATTATGAGGGGTCTGCAAACCAATTACAAAGAGGAATTTCAGCGCATTATCTTCAATAATTTGCATGATACCTTTGCTCGTCTGCTTGAAAGCGCCGATATCATAGATAAGAATGATACTTATGAAAAAAATGCCGTCATTGAATATCATTTCTTTGCAGTAATGGAAACAATACGGCTATGGTCCGATGAGGACACAAAAAATATAGACAAGCTGGTACATATAATCGCCTGTATTATAACCGGCAAATAATCATCTTTACAATATCGGGAGAGTGTAAAAAAACTTTACACTCTCTTTTTTTGTCAATTGAAAAATAATCCGGAATAATAATATAATAGTAATCAGAAAAGTGCTGCTGTCATGCCAAATAAAAAACCGGTCAATAAATCTAAACGAGCTTTGTTGGCAGATACACAAATGAAAATCAAAATTCAAACAAATAAAAGCAATACCACACAGAGCTTGTGCGAAAGATGCGAAGTCAGATTTTTTAGCAGATCGTGCAAAAATTTTGCAGGCATACTGTCGCATGTCAAAAAATTTTTTTGCGATATGACGGAAAATATGCAAGCAGATTTCGTGCAAAGCCGTCAAGCGGACTTCGTGCGGTATTGCCTAAAACATCGGATAGTTTAAAGGTGATTTTTATGAAAGAAGTAAAAAATGTAAAAAAACCGTTGATTTATTATTATGGTATAGTATTATTGATCCTGCTTATATTTAATATGCTTGTATCTCCTCTTATCCTGCAAAGACAGGTTACAGAAGTTGATTATGGCACTTTTATGAAAATGATCGAAGAAAAAAATATCGGTATGGTAGAGATTACCGATACTCAGATCACTTTTACCGACAAAGAAAACACCAAGGTCTATAAAACAGGTGTCATGTACGACCCGATGATAACCGAAAGACTTTATGATGCAGGAGCAATATTCTCAAAGGATATTGTAGATAACTCATCTTCATTTTTAGCTATACTGCTGACAAATCTGCTTCCACTGATTATTTTTATAGCTCTCGGAATGTATATGAGCAAAAAAATGGCGCAGAATCTTGGCGGCAAAAATTCAATGTCTTTCGGTATGGGAAAAAGCAATGCCAAGGTTTATGTCCAGTCCACAAACGGCATACATTTCTCCGATGTGGCAGGAGAAGATGAGGCAAAGGAAAGCCTGGCAGAAGTAGTGGATTACCTGCATAATCCGCAAAAATATGCAGATGTCGGAGCATCAATGCCTAAAGGACTTCTGCTTGTCGGACCTCCGGGAACAGGTAAAACCATGCTCGCAAAAGCTGTTGCAGGCGAGGCAGGCGTTCCGTTTTTCTCAATTTCGGGTTCGGAATTTGTTGAAATGTTTGTGGGCGTGGGCGCTTCAAAGGTACGCGATCTCTTTAAGCAAGCAAAAGAAAAAGCTCCGTGTATTGTATTTATAGATGAAATCGATGCAATAGGAAAAAAAACGTGACGGACAAATCGGCGGCAATGACGAGCGTGAACAAACGCTTAATCAGCTCCTTACGGAAATGGACGGATTTGAAGAAAATACGGGCGTTATAATTCTTGCGGCTACAAATCGCCCCGAATCCCTTGATCCGGCACTTACTCGTCCGGGTCGATTCGACAGACGAGTTCCCGTCGAGCTTCCCGACCTCAAAGGACGTGAAGAAATACTGAAAGTACACGCAAGAAAAATAAAAGTTGACGACAGCGTTGATTTTCATACCATTGCAAGAATGGCAGCAGGTACTTCCGGTGCAGAGCTTGCCAACATAGTAAACGAGGCAGCACTCCGTGCAGTCAGAAACAACCGCACAGTCGTTACTCAGGTAGATCTGGAGGAAAGCATTGAAGTAGTGATCGCAGGCTATCAGAAGAAAAATGCAATACTTTCCGACTCGGAGAAAAAGATCGTGGCCTATCACGAAATAGGTCATGCACTTGTTGCCGCTAAGCAAACCAATTCCGCTCCCGTACAAAAGATCACCATTATCCCCCGAACATCAGGCGCACTTGGATATACCATGCAGGTAGAACAGGACGATAAGTGCCTGCTTACAAAAGAAGAACTTGAAAACAAGATATGCACCTATACCGGCGGACGTGCAGCAGAAGAAATTGTATTCGGAAGCATTACCACAGGCGCCTCAAATGATATAGAACAAGCTACAAAGCTTGCACGCGCAATGATAACACGATACGGAATGAACGATGATTTTGGCATGGTGGCTATGGAAACGGTAACAAACCGTTATCTTGGAGGCGATACATCTCTTGCCTGCTCTGCGGATACTCAGAAAAAAATTGACGAAAATGTCATTGCTCTCATCAAGCAGGAATATAAAAAGGCAAAACACATTCTTACCGAAAATCGTGCTGTACTTGATAAACTTTCAATGTATCTTTATGAAAAAGAAACTATCACAGGCGAAGAATTTATGAAGAGCCTGTCAGAAGGAGGAACTCAGCAATGAGGAAACATTCCGGATTTGGCATAAGTGAATTTATAATCGGTTTATGTATGATCTTTATGGGAATACTTACTTTTGTAAAACCGGGCAGCGTTTTTACGGGATTTGCTGTGCTTTATGGCATTATTGCCGTCGTTACCGGAATATTTGATATAATATTTTATATCAAAACCGAACGATATACAGGGTTCGGACCTATTGTTTCAATGATTTCGGGAACACTGAGCATAATGTCGGGAATAATGCTGCTTGCATATCCCCAAGCCGGAAAAGCAATTGTATCTATTATTTTTCCTATCTGGTTTATTGCTCATTGCGTTTCCCGACTGGTACATATGAAAATCATAAAACTGATCGCAGGAAAATTTTATTTTATATTTTCCCTGACTGCAAATATCATAGGCATAATTTTGGGAATACTTATGCTTCTTCAGCCAAGGCTTGCCATATATACTGCGGGAACGGTCATCGGAATTTACCTTATCCTCTTTGGCTGTGAAAGCATTGTTATATCATTCAGCAAAATTGGTTCAAAGCGGTAACGTCTTTTGACACATCTTAACGGGCAATAAAAAAGAAACCTCCTATGGTATAATGAAAGAAATACCATAGGAGGTTCAACTTTATGAAGCGGGATTAAGCAGGAAATCGTCCATAGTGCCCCATGCGCCGCCGTTTGCCTTTACGCATACGCCTATCGTTATATTTCCGCTTTTGCACGGGATATTCTCTATCTTCGGATTTTGCCATACTACCCAGCCGTCTACCATAAACGCCTGTTCATAACGCTCGCCGTCCGATATTGCATAGATGTACATTTCCGACCCCTCGTCAACATCACCGCCCTGTACCTGTACCGAGAATGTGTAGCTGCCCTCACGCAGTCCGGTTATATCCTGCTCAACAGTAAAATCAACACTGTCCGCATTCCAGAAATGAAGCGAAACATTTCCCGAATATGCATCTGTGGATTTCTCCTGAAAATCTGTCGCTGCAGCCTGCTCCGTTATCCTCCACATTGAAGTATCCTCGTCCTCAAAGCTGTAATTCTCAACATAGTTTTCCTCTACCATATTTACATAGCACACGACCTCTGTGCCCTCCGCCGTGCCCTTCACAGGATATGTTCCTACCTCAGAAGCGGATATTTTTGCAAGGTCTGCATTTTCGTCCCATGTTACAGGCACCTGCGATTCATCGCCGTTGTTATATATGGCAGGTATGGTATCAGGCAGAACTATTTCGTTATTTAATTTTACCGTAATATAAACAGGCTCAACGCTGTCTATCTTAGGCTCAACATTTGTACCCGTGTACACATAACCGAATGTTTTAAGAGATTCAAGCGGATGTCCGTCTGCGTCAAACAGCGCCTGATTATCGCAGGCACTTCCTCCGTAATAAACACCTGCGTCATCGGGGTCATAATCTGTGGAATATGAGCTTGCCCAGCCTGCGCCGTTTGCTTCCCAAAGTGCGCTCTTTTCTTCCCATGTGTCACCCGGAACGCTTATCCAGCCCGGCTCCCAGTAGAACACGCCGACTGCATTTTCACCAAGACTTGCCGTGGTGCTTATAACATCGCTTATCTCTCTTGCCTGTCCCTGTACGGTAAACGGATATGGTTTTTCATAGGTAAGCTGTTCGCCTATCGAATTTCCGTGACCGTCCGTATCCTCAACGGTATACGCCCATTGAGTTTCTGCGACCATTACCTTTTTGCCGCTGTAATCAATTACCGCCTGAAGCTGCGATTTAAGATTATCGAGTGTGCCATGCCAATACGGATAATATGAAGTCGCAAAAATATCATAATCCACACCATAAACCTCAAGTGTAGCGGCAATCACCTTGTAATTTTCCGTTTCCGGATTTGTATAGTGCACTGCTATCTGAATAGACGGGTCGGTATCTCTTACCGCTTTTGCGGCAGACGCCATGAGCGCATACTGCTTAGGCACGGTTATCTCGCCGCAGAAGCCCTTTGTTGTTTCATTTCCGACCTGAACCATACCTATATTCACGCCTGCTTCTTTGATTTTAGTAAGGCTTTCAACGGTATAGTCATAAATTGCGGTTTCCTTTTCTTCAACGGTCATATTCTCCCATGCCTTCGGAGCCTGCTGTTTTGCAGGGTCTGCCCAGAAGTCGGAATAATGGAAATCAACAAGCAGACCCATGCCGTACTCTGCGGCACGCTTGCCTATCTCTATTGCGGTATCTACCGTACAGTTTCCGCCGCCATAACCGTTTCCGCTTTCGTCAAACGGGTCGTTCCACACTCTCACTCTGACATAATTAACCCCCGATTCGGCAAGGGTCTTTAGCATATCCTGCTCATTTCCCTCAAAGTCATAGAACACCGTACCGCTCTTTTCAAGTGAAAGCAGACTTGAAACGTCCGCACCCATTATAAAATCCTCGGCAAGACTTTCCACCTTCGGAACATAAAGCGTTGCTTCTTCAGCATTGACTTTATTCTGAACAGTCTGCCCTGTCTGTTCACCCTGCATAGTCTGCTCATCTTCGCCGGTATTATTTGCACAGCCGGAAAGTATCATAGACAGGGTAACAAGTGCAGTTAAAAATGCTGTCTTTTTCATGGCAATGTCCTTTCATATCAAAAATCACGTATAACCTTTAATGCAGGAAGTGCATTTCCGTCAAAATCAAAAAGCACCTGATTTGCCCATTCGTTTCCGCACGGTCCCTTTTCGTCCGTATAAGCAAGTGCCGCATTGGTCGCCCAGCCGCAGCCGGGAACGGGTATCCACGCAGCCTCCCAATAAACAAAGCCCTTGCCTCTGTTTTCGGGAACGTCCTTTACCACCTGCATGAAGTCACGCATAAAATCACACTGTCCCTCTTTTGTCATCGGATACGGAACATTCCTTGCAAGCTTTTCATTTGCCGCACCGCCCTTTCGCTCATGCGGCGCAAGCTTTTCATACTCCGCATAATCATCAAGCGTAAATCCCGTAGAAACCTCCGCAACTATCATATCCTTATGATAACGCAGTGCAAGGTCGTTCATATTATTTTTCAGCTGTTCCAAAGTGCCGTGCCAGAACGGATAATAGCTAAGTCCGATATAATCAAAATCCATACCGCCGTTTTCAAAATATCTGTCAAACCAGCTTCGGTAAAGCTGATTATTGCCGCCGTTATCAAGATGTATCATTATCTTTATATCGGGCGATACTTCCTTTACCGCACTTATGCCTGCGTTGAGAAATGCGGTAAGGTTATCGAAATGCTCAGTATTTCCGTGCGGCCACAGCATTCCGTTTGTAAGCTCATTTCCAACGGCAGCTATTTCGGGCAATATATCGGCAGCTTTAAGCTTCTGCATAACAGACTTGGTGTAGTCATATACCGCATTTTTAAGCTGCTCCGGAGTAAAATCTTTCCACGCTTTTGGGATATTCTGTTTTCCGGGGTCTGCCCAAAAATCGCTGTAATGAAAATCAAGCATTATGTCTATACCTGCGGCTTTAAGTCTTTTTGACAACTCCATTGTTCTTTCAAGATCGCAGGTACCTGCTCCGTATGGTTCGCCGCTTTCGCCGTACGGATCGTTCCATAATCTGAGCCTTGCCATATTCATGCCATAGCTTTTCAATATGGAAATTGCGTCACTTTCCGTACCGTTATCAAAAAATCTGCCGCCGCATTTTTCCACTTCCGGCAGAGTGGATATATCCATACCCTTTATCCAGTCATTCATAAATTTCACTCTCTTTATTAAAGAGCCGCCGCAGAGGTCTGTGGCGGCTCTTTCAAATCAATTTAATCGGAGAAATCCTCAAAGTCGGTAAAACGTTTCATCATATCCTTATAACGCATACGTGCCTTTTCGTTCATTTCAAGAACGTCCTCTTCCGTACCCGTATACTGACAGCGAAGACAATAATACTCGCCTTTCTCCGTGTCATAGAACATATCAATATCCAGATCCCTCATAAAACATGACGGACAACGATAATTCAGTCTGCCTTTTGAAGCTTGAGCCATGTGGTGAATACCTCCTTTTCATGAAGCTTACCCGTATATCCCAGCGTAAACATCGGACTGAAAGCATATCCCTCACGGATATAACCGCTCTTGTCCCTGCCCTCGCAGGTCATAGACACTCTTGTATTTATCGGAGGCAGCTTGCACCATACCTCATCTGCGCCGTCTGCGGAAAGCTCACGACACTTGTATTCATAAGGGATGATCTCACCGTCAACGCCGAGTGTAAGAGATGTCATATCCTCGCTGTATTCGGTAGTGCCGTAACAGCCTACCATATACTCATTTATCGTAACTTCCGCATTCAGGTCGGACATTTCAAGAACATTGCGCTTTATCCCGATCGTACCGCTGCCCTCGGCAAAAGTTATCACAGTCTGTATCTTCACTTTAAGGTCGGAGAATACGATCTCAACGGGGTCAAGGGTAAGTATTCTGTTACCGCCCTCCTGTGAAAAATGCGCCTTTGTTCTGCACAGGCAAAGGTCTGCTTCTTCACCGTTATGGCATATCTTTGCACTTCTTACTGTACCTTCGCCCGCATAATGTGTGAAATAGCCTGCACGGTACTTTTCCTGTATAAGGAACGGATAGCTTGCATCCATTACATGAGGAGTGCCTATTCCGACCTTCCATTCAAGCTTTGCCGCATACGGACGAAGATCGAATACAGCACCGCCCTGATCCATGCTTACGCCTGCTCTCATATAAGGATCGCAGTACCAGAAAAGCTGTTTCTTGCTGCCGTACAGGATATCTCTCCACAGCGCACATTCAGGCTCGGTATATGTTTTCTTTGCACGGTAGTAATCCGCAAACTCACTCATGGTCATATCGGTGAGCTTACCCTCTTTTTTAAGCTTGCCGTAATAAGCACAGCCGTCCCAATATGATTTTTTGAGCAGTTCATATGGTGCTTCCCATCTGCCCATCTTATTCATCCAGCCCGGACCTACGAACATCATATTGTAAGCATAGCCGTTATTGTACTTTGCAAGGCTTCGGTACTGGTCGATAAGATTATAAAGATAAGGATACTCCCATGTTTTCGTATCGTATATCATTCCTCGCAGAACATTCTGCGGATGTGTTCCGAAATTAGAACCGTTGCCGTCATAGCAAGCAAGCAGATCTCTTGAAAGATGCGGTATGGCAACGATGCCGGAATCCTCCTCTGCATTTGCGGCAGGTGCGTGTGTGTTCTGCTTTGAGGGTATCCACGGTGCCCACGGACCGCCGTCCATAAAGGTATACCATGAATTATTGCAGGTATGGTAAGCCTTAGGACCTTCCTCCCAGCAGGTAGCCACGGCACATTTTACTCCGGGATATTCCTCTTTTATAAAGTTGATAAGGTCGGCGTCCATATAATATGAACCTGTAGACTCGGGATAAAATCCGAATCTTTCATAGAACTTGCCGAACACATCTCTTACGATCGCTTTTTTGTCCTCCATTGAGAACATCCATATGCAAAAGTCCTTTGTCTTATACTTTTCACGAAACTGCTCACAGGGCAGTCCCAGAAGACTGAGTGCGATCTCATCTCCGTACTTTTCATGATGCTCCTTTGCAAGAGAAACCGCTTCGTCATTGAAAAGACTTGCATATGTCATCTGAATTGTGGTCTTAAGACCGTTTTCATGTGCACACTGCTGCTGTATCTTGAATATATCAAGACTTTCGGTAAGCAGAGCCTTTCTTCCTATATCCTCCGCCTTGCCCTGTCCGGTCACCTTTTCGGCATACTCCGGCACCATTTCCGGACGGTGGATAATATTTAATATAAATTGTTCCATCGTTTTATTCCCTTTCGGTTATTTCAATAAGGGGCTTGCCCCGTCATTCAACGCGGCAAGCCTCAGCAAAGCTGCGATGAAGTTTCAGTTGGGGATTGAACCCCAACTGAAACTGAATATGGAATCCGCCGCCTTAGAGGCGGGGCCATCTTGCCTAAGTTATAGAGGAAAAGCAGAGGCGGCGGAAGAAGAGTGTAAACCGCCGTCCTCTGCCAAAGAAATTATCATCCCTTGACAGCGCCGTTCGTAACGCCCTCAACATAGAATTTCTGCATTATGATAAACAGGATAGATATCGGAATGGATACTATTACGCCGCCGCAGCAGAACTGTGTGAAATATGTGTTAACAAGCGATTTATCCAGCATTCTGTACAAACCTACAGCTACGGTATAGTTTTCCGAAATACCGGCATTCAGTATCATCTTTGCAAATACAAAGTCCATCCACGGTGCAAGGAAACTGCTGATAACGGTATAAACTATTATAGGTCTTGATATCGGGATAACTATTCTCCAGAATATCATAGACTCCGTACAGCCGTCAATACGCGCACTCTCGCAAAGCGAACGGGGCACCGTATCGAAAAATCCCTTTGCTATAAGATATCCGAGTCCCGATGATGCGGAGTAAATAAGGATAAGACCGATATGGCTGTTTGTAAGATTAAATGTCTTTAAGATAAAGTATACTGCGATCATGGAAAGCATTCCGGGGAAAAGATTTAAAATTACCGCAAAATTCATCATGCCTTTGCGTGCCTTGAAATTCGTAAGAGACATTGCATATGCCACCATAAGCACAAACATTGTGGAGATAACGCAAGTCCAGCAGGCGATTATCATGGTATTTTTAAACCATGTCGGAAACTGGTTTACCGTATCCGGCTTCATCAGATTGATATAATTCTGAACGCTCCATTCTTTTGGAAAAAACGTACTTGTGTTCATACCTGTATATGAGCTGAACGATGTGCATACCAGCCACACGATCGGAACGAGCCAAAGTACACAGATAATGCCGAGGATCGTATTGTGGAGTATAACTCCGATCGTACTCTTTTTCATTGATAAGTCGCCTCCTTATCACCCTTGAGCATATAATTGAAAGCAATAAGCGAGAATGCCGAGCATACGATAAATACCATAATGCCGATAACAGACGCCATCTTATAATTATAGTAATCCTGGGTAAGGGTAAACAGCCATGTTACAAGCAGGTCTACTTCCTTTGCCTGTGAATTTGCCATAAGCTGATCCGTTGTAACATAAACGCTCTGTGTAAGAAGATAGATAACATTGAAGTTATTGAAGTTCTTTATAAAGTCCGTAACAAGTGCAGGTCCTGTTACCTGCAGCATATACGGCATTGTGATATGAACGAATATCTGGAAAGCGTTTGCGCCGTCCATACGTGCACTCTCTATCTGATCGTGCGGAAGGTTCATCAGGATACCTGTTGAAATAAGCATCTGATAAGGAATACCTATCCATATATTGATAAGTATTATCGTAACATGAGCCCAGCCCGGAGAGGACAGGAACGGGATATAGCTTGTTGAAATAAGACCTATTTCTCTCAAGAAATCCGTAAGCCCGATAGCTGCGCACATTGTATTCATGATGCCATTATTTGCAAAGAAGTTGCGCATCAGAAGAAGCGAAACAAACTGCGGAACTGCAATCGTAATAACAAGCATTGTACGCCACAGCTTGGGAAGTCTTGTGCGCTTGCTGTTAAGTGCAAGCGACATTATGATACCGCCGAAATATGTTGTAAGAGTTGCAAAGAACGACCAGATTATCGTCCATATTAAAATTCTTACGAACGCATATCCGAATGAAGATGTCACCGTACCGGAAAAGAGTGATACAAAGTTATCAAAGCCGACCCATGTAAACAAATTTGTAGGCGGCATATGCTGCTGGTCATAGTTGGTAAATGCGACTGCAATAAGAAGCAGTATCGGTATCAGTGTAAAAATAACTACGCCAAGTACAGGCAGCGTAAGGAGCGTGATATGAAATTTCTTATCAAAATACTCCTTTATATCTTCAACAAAAGTATTTATATGACGTCCCGACTGTGCATCCTGCTGAAGCTTATATACATTTACGGTATTTAGCATAAGCACAATTGCTGCTGCAAACCATACCACAAAGCTGAATAATGAAAACAGGAGTATCATAAACGAATGATCATAATCGTTCCATTCAGCCTGCATTGTTTTCATATTAAAGACCTGCTCAGCCTTTACCGTACCGAGAGTATTGAACTTCGGCACATAATCCATCGCAAAGCCGAATGTAAACCATATTACAAGAGCCTCCATAACTGTCATAATAATTGCCTTTACAAACTGCCTGCGTCTTAAATAACCTGCGCCCCACAATATCGGGGTAAGCTTTACAAACAAATCACCTTTCGCAACTGCTCTTCCAAAGTCCGCAAAGAATTCCTTAACGACCTGTGCAGCGCGAACAACAGTACCGGTTACCTTTCCCATAGGAACGTTCCTTTCTGTAATATCAGAGCGCATTATCCGATACACAAATCTCATTCGGATAACGCAGCCGCTGTCGCCGCTTTTTTAAACGACCCCATATGACGGGCATACGGGGTCGCATAAATATTCAAAGATTAAAGTTCGATATACTGTTATTATTCAACGGGAGCGCATACGCCCTCAACCATTGTATCAAGAGCTGACTGGATAGCAGCGTCATCTGCAGATGCAAGCTCGCCGTTAGCGATCATCTGACCGAATGTTGCTGTAGGATCCCAGTATTTGCCGCCTACGTTCTGAACAGAGCCGTATACGTCCTGTGCAGCAGATGCAGCAATAGCGATATTGGACTTTACAGCGTCTGCTTCTGCAGCGTTGAGGTTTGTGGGAGCAAGCTGACGTGCTTCAAAACGTGCTGTCTGAGAAGCTTCGTTTGTGAGGTATTCAGCAAGAAGAACCGCCCAGCCTGTGTTCTTGGAATATGCGTTTACGCCCATGAGCTTGAAACCGGAGAAGCAGGACATTTGAACCTGGTCGCCTGCGCAAGTATATGTCGGGAGCTTTGTTGCAGCATAGCCGTCGCCGAAAGCTTCCTGAGCTGCGCCTGCATCCCATGTGCCGGAAACTACTGCGCAAAGAGCACCGGAAGCGATCTGATTGGAGATATCACCGTCTGCGATAGCCATAAATCCGGAATCTGTTGCAATTGCGGACATACCCTTAACAACGTCAATACCTGTGTATCCGTCTGCGGAAGTACCGTTCCAGTCGATAACAGTTGTGCCGTCCTCATTCATATCCGCAATAAATCCTGCGCCGAGGAAGAAGGAAGCGTTGTACCAGCCGGAAGCATATGTCATACCAACCTTTGTGCCGCTGTCATTAGCAGCCTTGAGCAAGCCTTCCCATGTCTGAGCCTGTTCTTCGCTCACCTTAGTGGAATCATAGTAAAGGAAGTAGTTGTTGCCGCCGCCCATCGGGAATGCGTAAGTACTGCCATCCTTCTGACAAGCCGCAACCGAGCCTTCGGAGTTTTTAGCAAGTATCTCGTCAAGTGTAGAGCCCGTATATGCGGGAAGCACCTGTGAAACCTCACCGTTAAGATCAAGCAGAGCACCTGCTGCCACAAGATCGTTGAGCTGGTCGTTTGCAAATGCAAATACATCTGCGGCCGCAGTGATATCCGTAAGAACGGTATCCTTTGCCGTAGACTCGGACTCAACACCGATCTTGATATCAAATGTCTGGTCGGGATACTGAGCCTTGAAGCCCTCTACCAGATCCGCAAGAAGTGCCTGATCTTCTTCAGCGCCCCAAAGTGTAAGTGTAACGGTTTCTGCCGACGCATCTCCGTTATCCGCATCTCCGTTATCGGCTGCAGTTGTTACTGCTGCATCACCGCCGTTGTTTGCTGCTGTTGTTGTACTATCATCGTTAGTAGTTGTTGTTCCGCAAGCGGAAAGTGAAAAGAGCGTGCAGATGGAAACTGCTGCTGCAATTACTTTATTTTTCATGTTTCATTCCTCCTGAAAAAAGTTTTATTTATGACTTTTTAACATCGGCACCAATCAAGGAAACCGGTTGCCATCTGTCTTTAGTATAAACAATTTCCTTCTCGTTGTCAATCCACAATATCTGCTAATGTTTGTTGAAAATTTTTATGCAAATTTACCATATTTTCTACAAATTACCTTACGAAAACGTTATTTTGTGGACTCACGCATAATGATTTTATAACCGGAAAGCACTTTGTTTCGGGTGTTTTCACCGTTTAATATTTTGATAAGCTTGCGGCAGGCTGTTTCGCCTAAATTGAGCGAATCGAAACGTATCGCACTGATGGGCGGCAGATGTCCTTCAAGCAGTACATTGTCGTAAAAGCTCACGGTCTTTACATCATGCGGTACGGACACTCCGCAATCGTGCAGACGCATCATTACCATGTTGCAGATATAATCGTCCATGCATACAATGCAATCCGTCTGTAATGATATCACGCTGTCGACTGCATCGGAAACCGCCGAATTGTCGCAGAGATTGAGTATTACCTTCTGATCCTCCCTTGCAAGACCAGCCTTGTCGCAGGCGTCAAAAAAGCCGTTAAGTCTGCTGTGTGTTACAAGATGATTTTCATCTCCACCCAGTATTACCATGCGTTTTGCACCGCCCTCAATAATGCGCCGTGTCATTTCCTCACAGGCAGTCCGGTTGTCGTTATCAACACTGACGATCTTCTTATCCGAGGTAGAGCCTATCAACACAAAAGGCACCTGCTTTTCCTTTATAAACGGAATAATAGGAGATTTGACCAGACTTCTCATTGCAATAACGCCGTCTATCTTGCGATTGTCTATCAGACGAGAAAGTCCGTCAAGCGAGCTTTCCGTACCGAGCGTAAGGAGAACGTCATAATTATTCGCAGCGGCAACATTGCACACGCCGTGCAGACAATTACGAAAAAAATCAACGTCAAAAACACCGGTGCCATCAGGTACCATTAGTCCGATATTATATGTCTTGTTTTGTGCAAGGCTTTGCGCAAGGGCGTTCGGGCGATATCCGCACTCATTTACAAAATCAAGTATTTTCGCCCTGGTTCCGGCACTTAAGCTTCCCTTTCCGGATATTGCTTTTGACACCGTGGACTTATTCACACCCAGTTCTTTGGCAATATCATTTAAAGTATATACTTTTTTTTCATTTTCATTCATGGCGATCTCCCTTTCACATCAAGGCAACCGGTTGTTTTATTTATTTTAACAAGTAAATGGATTTATGTCAATGGGCTTGCTATTGTATTATTCAACAAATAATTTCTTCTAATTATATTACAAATAGCTAAAAGATAAAATTACACCCTGCTTGAATTTGTTTAAAATGACATATACAGCAATAAATTGACTTGTTTTATCATGTGTAATATACCGTATGCAAAGAGGTTACGTTATGTTTAAGGATATTTTTTGCGCAAAAGAATGCTTGAAAAAAAGCTTTTGGCACACAGCTTTGCGAAAATATCAACTTGTCAAAAAAGCAGAGTGCGTTCACATAAAACTAATATCCAGATTTTTAAGCATAATTTCGTCAAATTTAAGGCAAAAATGTGCGGACAGACTGTTAATTTGTATTTTCAATAAGGGGCTTGCCCCGTCATTCAACGTGGCAGGCCGCAGCGAAGCTGCGATGAAGTTTCAGTCGGGGATTGAACCCCAACTGAAACTGAATATGGAACCCGCCGCCTTAGAGGCGAGGGATATCTTGCCTAAGTTATAGAATATAAATTTACTAAAATTGATTCGGCAGCTTTTTTGTTTTATTTGTATAATTAAAATACGCCAAATATGGTTTAATGTACAAAATATATAAAAACGTCAAATATGTATTGACAAACTATATTATGCGACGTATAATATTATATAAGATTGTTTGTAATAATTATTGACTTTTTTGTATGAGGCTATTATTATTATAATATCAGATTATGTACACAGCTCCGCACAGATATATGTGTGGCAT
>CASFZT010000022.1 GCA_949299215.1 uncultured Ruminococcus sp. | reverse complement strand
TTCACTTAAACCGTGATTTCTGTTTGCCATAATAGTTTACCTCCACTTTTATTTGTGGTTATTATTGGCATTTACACGGTTCGTTATTCAGCCTCGCAATCTTGTTTCACAGCGTGTACGCGATTTCGGCGGTGATTTCCGCAGATTTTTCAACGGAGAATACAGATGGGTAAATGTGAGAATGCTTTTCGACGAGTCACTTTCACCGAATGAAGTTATCCTTTGCTTCCGTGAGGTCGAACAGGAGAAACAGCGTGAGTTCCGTGAAAGAGAGCTGCTTGAAAACGCTCTTGAAAATGCACGCAGAAGTGAAAAAACCAAACAGGCATTTTTCAGCAATATGTCACATGATATGAGAACCCCTCTCAATGCTATCATCGGTATGTCAAAGCTTGCGCATGAGCATATAGACGAACCTGAAAAGATCGGAGGATATCTGGACAAGATCCATGTTTCCAGTCAGACGCTTCTTGACCTGGTAAATGATATTCTCGATATGTCACGCATAGAGCAGGGAAAGATCACCCTTAACTATCAGGAAACAAACCTTATCGAATGTATTGATGACTGCGTTGCTCCGTTTGTGATTCAGGCTGAGGCGGAAGGTAAAAAACTTGAGGTCAAGTATGATGTCTGCAACAGGATCATTTCCGGAGATGCTTTCAGAATAAACCAGATCATGAATAACCTCCTCTCAAACGCATTCAAATTTACATCAAATGGCGATACTGTTTTTGTAAGTGTAACACAGCAGATACGCGAAAATTTTTCGCAGTATCAGATCATTGTCAGAGATACGGGGGCAGGAATGTCCGAAGAATTTCTGCCGCTCCTGTTTGAACCTTATGCCCGTGAAACAAGATTCTATTCCAAGCAAATAAGCGGAACGGGACTTGGTATGTCTATCGTAAAAAGCCTTGTTACGCAAATGAGCGGTCAGATAACCGTTGAGAGCAAGCTGGGCAAGGGTACAACATTTACTATAACACTTCCTTTTGCCACGGTAAACGAAAGCAGGATACTTAAAAATTCCAAGCTCGTCGGATCGGACGACTCCGCACAGAATATTTCACTCAAGGGAATGAAAATTCTCCTTGCCGAAGACAATATTCTGAATATGGAGATTGCGACCGAGGTACTTAATATGAACGAGGTCGAAGTCGTTCAGGCATGGAACGGAGAAGAGGCACTTGAGATATTCAAAGCCTCCAAGACGTTTGAATTTAATGTCATACTTATGGATATGCAAATGCCTCAAATGGATGGCTGCGAAGCTTCAAGAAGAATACGTCTTCTGTCCCGCCCCGATGCAAAAACAATTCCTATAATCGCTATCACCGCAAATGCTTTTGCGGAGGATATTGCCGCAACATCGGCAGCAGGTATGAATTCACACATTCCCAAGCCTATAGATTTCGGCATCCTCTGTAAAACGATACAAAGGCTTACCTCAGAGAATATCCACGAAAATAACAGTACATACAGGAGGAAATAACAAATGAGCAATATCAAACGGCTTATGATCGTTGATGATTCGGAGATAGACCGCAATATACTGAAAAATATTCTTTGTGCAGACTTTGAAATAATTGAAATTGAAAACGGATACACCGCTCTTGAACAGATACTGAGTCAAAAGCAGCGTATAGACGCTTTGCTTTTAGATATCTCCATGCCTGTGCTTGATGGATTTACGGTGCTTGAGCTTATGAAAAGCAACGGTATTGAAAATCTGCCGGTAATACTTATTACCGCCGAAGCTACAACGGAAAATGTCCTCAGAGGCGCTAAATACGGCGTTTCGCATTTTATAAGCAAGCCCTTTGAGCCGGATATTATACTCGGCAGATTGAGGACTATGCTTGATATTACCGATGAGCCAAAGGTTATTGTACCGGAATACACACTTACGGAAACCGATATTTACGAAACCAATATGTATATCTCAAAGCTTAAGCTTATTTATAGAGGATATTTGAAAAATCATGATAAAACCGACGAGATACCGGAAAGAGTTTCGGGAATAACAGAAATTCTTTTGAACAGGCGTTGTTCCGATCCCGATACTTCAGAAAAGCTTTCCGTCGATCAGATATCGCTTATTTCCGCTGCCGCTTATTTTTATGATATAGGTATTATGGCACTGCCCGATGAAGTTATTGAGCAAAGCACGCAAAAGAATGAATTTTCTCCTACCTATGAAACTCACACATCTATCGGAGCGGAGATCATATGGCTCAATCATTCTCCTACCTGCCGATATTTTGTAAAGATATGTGCGGATATGTGTATGCATCATCATGAAAGAAATGACGGAAACGGATTTCCGCATCAGTTAAAGGGTGAGGATATTTCCGTATATACGCAAATATGTGCCCTTGCCGTTGCCTTTGACCGTATTTTCAGCAAACGAAATGATTTTACCGAATATCAGTTTGATTTTGTTATAAACGAGCTTTCCATTGATACGGGAAGATTTTCAAATGATCTTATGGAGCTTTTCGTTGACTGCAAAAAACAGATCGTAAGCTATTACAAAAAGTTTTTCGGTCAGTTTAAATTATAGGCAATATCCCCACAAAGCTCGCTTGACGGCTTTGCACAAAATCTGCTTGCATATTTTCCGTCATACCTCACAAGCTCTGTGCGGTATTGCCTATAATAAAATACATATCAAACGCCGCCTGCAATTTTTACGCAGGCGGCGTTTGATGTTTTTTTATTTTCGCTTCATATCCGTCAGCTGTTCAAGTGTGCGGCAGAGCGCCTTGAAATCTATGGGCTTGGAAATATGTGCATCCATACCTGCCGCTGTTGTTGCGGCAATATCCTCCGCAAATGCATTTGCAGTCACTGCTATTATAGGTATGACCTTCGCATCAGGGCGGGATAAAGCTCGTATCCTCTGCGCCGCTTCACAGCCATCCATCTGTGGCATCTGCATATCCATTAAAACAGCATCAAATTCAAACGGTGTTGAATTTTTAAAGATATCCAAAGCTTCCTTTCCATTCCATGCCTGTACGACCTCTATACCGTTCATCGAAAGAATTTCTACGGCTATTTCCATGTTGAGAACATTATCCTCTGCAAGCAGTATCTTTTTGCCCTGTAATGAAAATACCTCCGGTGCTTTGCTCTTTTTATCCTCGGATCCGTTAATATGCTCTTCCGCATTGATAACAACAAACGGCAGAGTTATCGTAAATTCCGTTCCGACTCCAAGCTTGCTTTTAACGGTTATCTGTCCGCTCATTTCCGTAATAAGATTCTTTACGATAGGCATACCAAGCCCCGTACCGGAAATATGCTTGTTAGAAAATCTTGTTTCTCTTGCATACGGCTCAAAAAGCTGCGGTAAAAATTCCTCGGACATTCCTATTCCGGTATCCGATACAACGACCTGATACTGCGAACGGACAGGACCTTCAAACTGTTTTACTGAAACACTTATCGTATCGCCCTTTTCCGTAAATTTGAATGCATTTGACAAAAGATTGTTCAATATCTGATTTATTCTGTTCGGGTCGCCAAACACATACTTGTTTTTTATATTAAACTCCAGGTTAAAATTCTTGCTTTCTGCCTCCGCCTGAAGCTTAAACGGCTCTGCACATTCAATTATGCATTTTTCAAGATCAATATTCTGATTGCTTAAGACCACCTTACCCTGTTCCATTCTCGACATACTGAGAATATCATTTACAAGATTTAAAAGCTGTCTGCCGGAATAGGATATTTTCTGCACATAACCCTGTACCTTTTCCGGATCGTCGGAATTTTGAAGCGTCAGATCGGACAAGCTTAAAATTGCATTAAGAGGAGTTCTCATATCGTGTGACATATTGCTGAAAAATGCCTGCTTGGTTTTTTCACTTCTCTTTGAACTTGCAAGTGCTTCCTGCAAAAGCTTTTTTTCTCTGAACTGATGGTGCTTTTCCGCATCTATGTCCTGGAAACTCAAAACAACTTCATTTGAATCAAGACTGTCATCAAAAAGAATTCTTACATTGAACCATCTGTATTGATTATCAACAAGACGCCGGAAATCTCCGCCGTAATCCCTCTGATTCTTCAACACCAGATTTTTTATGCTTTCCGAAGAAAAGCTGTCGCAGAATTCCTTATATGCATCAGGCTCAATGATCTCCTCCATGACCTTGAGCATTTCGGAATAAGACCCCTTACGTGAAAGTTTTGCCCTTATATAATCCGAACCCTTTATCATCTCATATGTATCGGTGTTATAATTCACACGGTACAACGCATAGTATCTGTTGCCGAGAGTTTTTACCGTTTCATCTGCACGCTCGATCCTGTTATCCAGGAAAAGATACCTTATAACAATAATAATAAGTATAGAAATGCTCGGCACAATCACCATTGCAAACATCAGACCAAATTTGTTGAGCTTGCTCAGAATAGTGTCAAACGGAATTGTAATATACACATTCCAGCCAATATCCATGCTTTCATGATAAACTCCTCGTTTATCACCATCAGGATCTACAATATATGCATCATATTCAGTATATGTTCCATTGTTTATGCCATTGTAAATTTCTTTTACATATGTACGGACTTTTTCCGAGTTTTTATCACCAAGCTTTGAATCGCAATAAATCACTTCGCCGTTTCCGTCACATATATATACGGACGAATTTTCGGGAAGAGCGATCCTTTCTGCATATATTTCCATATTTTGAGGAAAAACATCAAAAGCAACGACCGAGTCACATTTCAGACACTGCTGTGCAATTGTAAGAACGTCACGTCCTGTAATAGCATCGGTATAGATATTTGTAAATATGACTTCATGATCTGCCGCAACAGCCTTTTGGTACCATTCCGATTTACTGTAATCGTAATCGTTATCGCCCGCCCAGGGATTTGCGCCTATCAGCTTTCCGTCAAGAACTATGTATGGGTCCAAAATTTTATTGCCCAATACCTCTTCCAGACGATTATAGTACGTTACGATCCATTCATTGATCTCTTCTTCGCTTTGTCCGTTTTCAACTCTGTAATCAAGACCATATGTACAGAATTCCAACAGTCCTCTGAAGAGATTTATATCCCCTGCAATCTCAGCTGAATATCTCTTTGCAAGTGATGTTCCAAACTCCTGATAATTTTCAAGCAGCGTTTTTCTCATCGAATAATAAAATATACCTGCAAGTACTATCATTATAATTATTCCAAGAATATACAATCTGGTTTTTTTTAAGGTTTTTAAAATTCGTCCTTTTGTTTTTTTCATAAGCAATCTCCATACAATCATTTAAGGCAATACCGTCATGCGGGCTTTGTGCGGTATTGCCTTAAATCTCCTTTTTGATTTTCAAAATAAATAGGACGGCACTGCAAAAAATTCCACGAAACGGTTCTGATATTTTCACAAAACGAGGAGATCAGCGCTTTTTATGCTGCGAACGTACTTTTTTGACCGGTCTTACCTTCTTTGGCACTGCCGCAGGCACATCATTTGCGTGTTCGTAAGCCTCCGCTATAAAATACGCCTGCGAATCAAGCGGCTGTGCACCCTCCGGTGTGCGCTTGATATATGTGCTGTCGGACTGCATTACCCTCGCCTTTACATTATCAGCAAGCATGGTGTTGAATATACCCATGATACGCTCCTTTACGTGCGCATCGTAAATAGGCGCAGCCACCTCTACACGGCGTATGGTGTTCCTTGTCATGAAATCGGCAGAGGATATATACATCTTCATTTCATCGCCCTTGCCGAATATGTATATCCTTGCGTGTTCAAGATATCTGCCAACTATACTTATTACCTCAATATTTTCCGTATATCCCGGCACTCCCGCCACAAGACAGCATATGCCTCTTATCACCATCTGTATCTTTACACCCTTGCAGGAGGCTTCTATAAGCTTATCGATAAGTACCTTATCGGTAAGCGAATTGAGCTTCAATCCTATATAGCCATCTCCGCCGTTTTCAGCCTTGGCAATTTCAAAATCTATAAACTCAATTATCTTATTTTGCAGACTGAGCGGTGCGACAAGCAGAGTATTTGTATTTTCAACAAGCGTATTTATCGAAAGCGCATTGAAAACAGTGCTTGCCTCCGCCGCAATGGACGGATCTGAGGTCATAAGGCAAAGGTCTGTATACAGCGCAGAAGTCTTTTCGTTGTAGTTGCCCGTGCCGACCTGTGTTATATATTCTACCTTATCTCCGTTTTTGCGTGTTATAAGACAAAGCTTTGAATGCACCTTAAGATTTTCCGGACCGTATATAACAGTGCAGCCTGCGTGTTCAAGACGCTTTGACCAGCTTATATTGTTTTCCTCGTCAAACCTTGCGCGGAGTTCAACAAGAACAAGCACATCCTTGCCGTTTTCAGCCGCATTCACAAGAGCCTCCACGACCTTTGAGCCTGCCGCCACACGGTAAAGCGTTATTTTTATGGAAACGACCTTGGGATCGTTTGCCGCCTCGTTAAGCATTTTCAGGAACGGACGTATGCTTTCGTACGGATAAGACAAAAGGATATCCCTGCTTCTTATCTGCGGGATTATAGGTGCACTGTGATCAAGTTCCCTTGATTTCTGCGGGTCTGCACGGCGGTAGAAAAGAGAACCGTCCATATCCTCAAGACGATTTCTCAGCGAGAATATGTGCGACAGATCAAGCGGTGTTTTCTGACGGAATATCTGCTGCGGCTTAAGCTCCAGCTTTTCGCAGAGATAAGCCAGCGAATCCTCGTCCATTTTTCTTGAAAGCTCCAGACGCACCGGACTAAGCTTCTTGCGCTTCTGCAAAAGCTCCGTCATAACGTCACGCAAATCGACTTCGTGGTCGTAAAGAGCCTCTTCCATGTTTATATCCGCATTTCGTGTTATTCTCATAAGCGATTTGCAAAGTATCTTGTAATTTTCAAAAACGAGCGGCATATAATGAAGGATAAGCTCCTCCACAAGCATAAATCTTATCTTATTTGCAGTGGGAAGATATATTACTCTCGAAAAAGAGCCGCTTGCAGGTATAAGACCCAGCTTTACCGTAGAGGACGACTTGGACTCCAGATGTGCCAGAGCATATATTTCCTTATTTTTAAGGAACGGGAACGGATGGCGCTTGTCAATTACCTGCGGTGAAATAAGCGGAAGTATCTCCTTTGTAAAATACGTCCTTAAAAACAGCTCCTCCTCATTTGAGAGATTTCGGAAATTCACCTGCTCAATGCCGTACTTCTGCAAAAGCTCCAGCATGATATCGTTATACGCACTGTCACGCACGGGTGCAAGCTCCGCCACACGTGCAAATATGGCTTCAAGCTGTTCGACGCAGGTCATTCCGGTCTTATTTTCGGTATCGTCGGCATTCACAAGCGTTCTGTCGTAGAGCGAGCCTACTCTTATCATAAAAAACTCATCCAGATTGGACTGAAAAATTGACGCAAAAAGCAGTCTTTCACAAAGAGGGACAGTGTTATCCCGTGCTTCCTCAAGAACTCTTTCATTAAATTTAAGCCATGAAAGCTCACGGTTATCATAACACAATTTCATCGGGCATTCGTCCTTTCCTTAAATCATATGCACAGTATCTGTCAATAAATCCATTATATTATGCAAAAGGCTCAAAGTCAAGGTTTGAACGGGATTTTATCTGAATTTAACATAAAAGCCGTTACGTACACACAGGAGGATTTTACATAACGGCTGTAATTTTATTTAATGAATTTTATCCTGTCAAGAATGATATGCGCAGCTTCAAGCTTGCTCAGCTTGCCAAGCTCTTCCGTACCGTCTTTTGTGATAATCGTGATTATATTTGTGTCGTTGCCAAAGCCTGCACCGCTTTGACGTATACTGTTTGCAGCAATAATATCCAGATTTTTTCGCATAAGCTTTGACATTGCATTTTCGATAAGATTTTCCGTTTCCATTGCAAAGCCGCACAATATCTGTCCCTCACGCTTATGCTCCCCGAGATATGCAAGGATATCCTTTGTGCGTTCAAGCGGTATTGACATATCCCCGTCTGTTTTCTTTATCTTTTCACCGGCGATATGCACAGGTCGGTAATCTGCAACGGCAGCCGCCTTTATTATAATATCCTGCTCGTCCGAAACAGACGTTACGGCATTAAACATATCCTCTGCGCTCACAACATCTGTCCTGTTTACAAACATAGGTGGCACGGCTTCGGTCTTTCCGCAGACAAGTGTAACTTGCGCACCGCGCAGCATAGCAGCTTTGGCAAGAGCAAAGCCCATCTTTCCGGTAGAGTGATTTGTTATAAAACGCACGGGATCTATCGCCTCACGGGTCGCACCTGCCGTTACAAGAACTCTCTTTCCTGCAAGGTCTTTTTCGCAGGCTATCTCACGCAGTATATATTCAAGAAGAATTTCTTCATCGGGCATACGTCCGTCGCCGTCATCGCCGTTTGCAAGCATACCATGTGCAGGAGCAACTATTTCATAGCCGTATTTTTTCAGCTTTTCAATGTTATCCTGCACGATAGGATTATGATACATATTGTGATTCATTGCAGGCGACACTATTTTTTTGCACGGACACGCCATTATCGTGGTGGTAAGCATATCGTCCGCAATACCGTTTGCAATTTTTCCGATAACATTTGCACTTGCAGGGGCAAGCATAACAACGTCTGCCTTTTTCGCAAGCGCAACATGTTCAACACTGTACTGAAAATTCCGGTCAAAGGTATCTATAAGACATTTATTTGCGGTAAGCGTTTCAAAGGTTATCGGATTTATAAAATTAACGGCGTTTTTTGTCATAAGCACATGTACTTCGCAATGTAGCTTTTTGAGCATACGTGCAAGATTGGCAATTTTATATGCGGCAATGCTTCCGCTTACGCCGAGAAGAACAGTTTTTCCTTTAAGCATTGGTTTTCTCCTTTATTTGTTTCAATAAGGGGCTTGCCCCGTCATTCAACGCGGCAAGCCGCAGCGAAGCTGCGATGAAGTTTCAGTTGGGGATTGAACTCCAACTGAAACTGAATATGGAACCCGCCGCCTTAGAGGCGGGGGACATCTTGCCTAAGTTATATCAGCTTTGCAATTTCAATTACCGATTCTGTCACAAGCTGTCTGAAAAGCGGTGCGGCTTTGTCTGCCGTTTCTTTAACCTCTTCATGGGTAAGAGGCTTATCGGTTATACCGCAGGCAAGGTTAGATATGCAGGATATGCCGACTGTTTTCAGACCGCAGTGATTTGCGGCGATTGCTTCGCAGGCAGTAGACATACCGACAGCGTCTGCACCGAGAGTACGCACCATTCTTATTTCCGCAGGAGATTCATAATTCGGACCGGTAAGCTGTATATAAACGCCCTCTTGCAGCGGAATGGAGAGCTTTTCGGCAGTTTTGCGCACAGCCGATCTTAAATCTCTGTCATATATATTGCTCATATCGGGGAAACGTACACCCAGCTCATCTATATTTTCTCCGATAAGCGGAGAAGGCACCATGCATATCTGGTCGGAGATAAGCATAAAATCTCCTGCCTTGTAGTCGAAATTAACTCCTCCTGCGGCATTTGTAAGAAAGAGCACCTTTGCGCCCATAAGCTTCATAAGGCGTATCGGGAGAACAACATCGTCCATTGGATAGCCTTCATAATAGTGGACTCTGCCCTGCATGACAACGACCTTTACATCGCCTATATATCCGAAAACGAATCTGCCCTTATGACCGGAAACGGTAGAGATGGGGAATCCTACGATATCTTTATAATCAAGCACAGCCTCCTGCTTTATAGTATCTGCATAATCGCCGAGACCTGAGCCGAGGACGAGGGCAATATCAGGTGTGAAACTGATTTTTTGTTTAAAGCACTCAAAGCATTTTTCAAGGCGTTCATATTTTTTACTCATAAGGACCGACCTTTCTTTCGTATATTCTTTACAATATATTATACCGTTTTGGCGGAAAAAGTCAACCATAAAAAACGGTTTATTGCCGCATACATTACAGAGGGGTATAGCTTGAAAGATATAATTACGGGGCAAGCCCTTATTGAATGGAAGTAAAGAAATACACCGCCAAACGGTAAGTAAAGTTATGAGCCGGTAAACATTCAGCGATATAGAGTATTACAACAGAAAGCGTATAACCAGGCGAAAATAATTTAGAGCGTGTTCACATAAAACTAATATGCATATTTTGAGCATAATTTCGTCAAATTCAAGGCGAAAATGTGCAGACATACTGTCGTATTTCAAACATTTTTAACGAATAAGCCGGCGGAATTTGTCAAAAAGATGCGTGTTAGGCTTTAATGTAAACACGCTCTAAGGCAATACCGCACAGAGCTTGTATGATATTGCCTTAACTCTGTTCATAGGCATTTATCTATGTGATTTATAAAACTTATGTATTTTACAAATACTAAAAGGAGTGATATAATATTACCAGTAAATAAAAGGAGTGGTCTTATGAACGAGAAATGTAAAAAGCTATGGATACTGTTCAAATCTATGTTTGTGCTGAGTGCCTGCACGTTCGGCGGAGGGTTTGTTATAGTATCTCTTATGAAGAAGAAGTATGTGGAGGAGCTTGAATGGCTCAACGAGGACGAAATGCTTGATGTAACCGCACTCACCCAATCAGCTCCGGGACCTTTGCCGGTAAACGCCTCAGTTATAATAGGATATCGCATGGCAGGAGTAGTCGGTTCACTTGTGGCAATTTTAGGAACCATACTTCCGCCTATGATAATAATATCGGTAATATCTCTATTTTACGATCAGTTCCGCACAAATAAGTATGTATCAATCGCACTTCAGGTCATGCGGGCAGGAGTTGCTGCAGTAATTTTCGATGTGGTGATAAATCTTGCTAAGAATGTGTGTAAAACAAAGAGGATACTCTATATTGTAATGATGATAGCTTCCTTTATCTGCACATATCTGCTGGGTGTAAGCGCTATGCTTATTATATTTATCTGTCTTGGAATAGGTATCGCTGAATTTGTTGTATCAGCAATAAACCGCCGCAGAACAAATAAAATAAAGGAGGCAGAATGATCATGCCTATATTACTGAAATTATTTTTTGCGTTTATCCAGGTAGGACTTTTCAGTGTAGGCGGAGGATATGCTGCCATTCCGCTTATACAAGAGCAAATCGTAACCGTTTACGGACTTATGACAATGGAAGAGTTTTCAGATCTTATCACAGTGGCAGAGATGACTCCCGGACCAATTTCTATCAATTCATCTACTTTTGTAGGAATGCGACTTGGCGGTGTGGGTGGTGTACTTCTATGTACGCTGGGCTGCATAATTCCTTCATTTATCATATGCCTTACACTTGCGCATTTTTATTATAAGTACCGTACAGTAAGCGGAGTTCAGAGCGTACTTGCCGCACTTCGTCCGGCTGTAGTTGCTTTGATAGCATCAGCCGGCATGTCTATCCTGATGCTGGGACTTTTTGGCACAGATCTTTTCTCGGCGTCTATTAAAGATATAAGATTTGTGGAGCTTGGTATTTTTGCTGTATCTTTATTTGCGCTGAGGAAATTCAAGGCAAATGCTATTGTTATTATTCTTGGAAGCGGAGTTGCAGGCACTATCATGTATCTGCTTTTAGGTGTTTGACTTTTCGGTGATAATATCGTATAATATCATGGAAAGGCGGTGTATGTCATGACACTAAGGCATCTTAGGATATTTATATGTGTTGCATCAAACGGAGGTATGACTGCCGCAGCGGAAAAACTGTATATATCCCAGCCAACTGTCAGTCAGGCGATAGCAGAGCTTGAGCGACATTATGGAGTGCGTCTTTTTGAGAGAATGTCCCAGAAATTGTATATTACTGATGATGGAAGGCGACTTCTTTCCTACGCACACCATATAGTTGATTCGTTTGATGATATGGAATCAGCTATGCGCAGTGCAGTTGAAAATCCAAATATAAGTATAGGATGCAGTGTTTCTGTGGGAACATATCTTATCAACAAGCTGCTTGACAATGCTGAAAATCTGCTCAAAAACTACAATGTAAACGTTACAGTGGATAATACAACGGAAATTGAACAGCAGATACTTAATAATGAAATTGATATCGGTATAGTTGAGGGTATAGTCACAAGTACAGATCTTATGATAAAGCCAGTATGCAGGGACAAGCTGGTTCTTATCTGCGGGAAGGAACATAGTCTTGCAAAGAAGAAAGCTCTCAGGCTTACTGATCTCGAAGGCGAGAACTTTATTTCAAGAGAAAAGGGAAGTGCAGAGCGTAATCAGCTTGAACGGCTTTTCAATGAGAAAAATGTGAAACTAAACAGATGCTGGCAATGTACTAATACTGAGGCAATCAAAAATGCCGTCATGCACGGCAGGGGTATAGCTGTGCTTTCGTCAATGCTTGTGGAACAGGAGCGCAGACAAGGCGACATAGTGGTGCTGGATGCAGATGGTTTACCGGTAGTTAGAACTATACATCTGATATATCATAAGAACAAGTATATCTCACCAGGCATAAAAATTATGATCGATATATGTGATTCATTTTTTAATAAAAATGAGTTGATGTAGTATAACTTAGACAAGATGTCCCCCACCTCTAAGGCGGCGGGTTCCATATTCAGTTTCAGTTGGAGTTCAATCCCCAACTGAAACTTCATCGCAGCTTCGCTGCGGCTTGTCACGTTAAATGACGGGGCAAGCCCCTTATTAAAAAAATAATTCAAATAATGGCATAGATATTGTTGC
The DNA here is from genome assembly GCA_949299215.1 of uncultured Ruminococcus sp. GTDB lineage: Bacteria > Bacillota > Clostridia > Oscillospirales > Ruminococcaceae > UMGS363. Next base: position 2,425 of record CASFZT010000022.1, on the reverse strand, counting down.
CCAGGGACCTAAAGGTGAGCTTGGCTTTTTTGAGGTTAAGGCGTCATATACAGGAAAAATTCCTGCTTTTTCAAAAGCTCAAGAAAACCCATACTTTTGGTGCATGCCAAGCTTTTATCTAACGAAGAACAAAGCTATGTAATTGCAAACCAGCTTTGGACAACCCCTATTAATCCCGGAGAAAGTGCGTCATTTGGTATTGTGGGAAGTAAATCTGCAACAGAAACAGCAACAGCAGAGAACTTTACTCTTACTGCAGTTGTCATCGGTGACAGCGTTCTTGAAAAAGAACCCTTAATCGACTATGAGCTTGATACAGACGAGGACGGACTTCCCGACTATTATGAAGAAATCCTCGGCACGGACAGGAACAATGCCGACACAGACGGGGACGGTCTTAACGATGGCTATGAGGTATTTTATCTCGGAACAGACCCGACAAAAGCAGACAGCGACGATAACGGAATAAATGACGGCAGCGAGGATTTTGACAAGGACGGACTTACAAACGCAAAGGAAAGTGAAATTGATACAGACCCGAATAATGCCGATACGGACGGCGACGGTCTGAGTGACGGCGCAGAGGTAAACACTTACGGCACAGATCCGCTTAAATATGATACAGATGATGATGGTATTTCCGATGGTGATGAGCTTACCCTCGGACTTGCCCCAAATAACGGTTCTACCAACGGCACACTCGACGGCGAACGCACCTTTACGCAGGTGGTTTCTTCCGATTCCGAAGTCCTTTCTGCAATAAACGAGAACGAAGAAATACCCTTTAAGGTATCACTTGAAATGAAAGCGGCAGGCGTAGCTGAAAACAATGTCTATGCCCGTGAAAGCGGATATTCTAATGCGATCGAAAACAGCGCAATTATCGGAGTTGCACCCGAATTTGTTTATACGGACGGACTTGCTGTTGAAGAAGTTACGGTTAAGTTTGAACTGGATAATTCTATAGTTAACAATACTTTGGGAACTTATACTGCTGTTTCCGGCGAGTTTGAGGGCATAAAGCGTCTTAATGTCTTTATGTTCTTCGAGGATGTCAATATGCTTCTGCCAGTTGAAACATTCCATGATGAAGCAACAAACACAGTTTACACAACAACAGACAGAATGGGAACATACTGTCTTATGGATATGGAATTATGGCTTGATTTGCTTGGAATCAAGCCGGAAACGGAAAATTCCATTGATTATGTTGACAAGACAAAGTTAATGGCTTATAATGGAATTACAAATTATTCTGCAAGTACAAACGAAGATACCAGCTTTGATGCTGTGTTCATGGTGGATCAGGTCAATTACAGCAATGAGCAGCTTGAAGTAATAAAGGATAAAATTACAGAAACATCAACTGCAATATGGAAGAGAACACCTGATGCTACGGTTGTCATTTATGGCTATAACGGAGACGGAAAAACTCACTTTACCAAGTATGGCAGAGCCGGTTCTGAAAACCCGGAAGGTTTGAATGCCATGCTGAACAAACTGGTTCATGTAGATGGAGTTGACGCTGTTATTATTTCAAAAGCAATTGACGATTTAATCACAGAAAACAATATTACCGGAAATAAAATTTATTGTTTTCATTTTTTTGATTCGCTTTATGATTATACCGAGGTTTTGCCCAATAACAGCAATAATGCCCTTAATGACATAGAAGACGGAAAATATAACATAAATATAAGCGTATGCTCAAATATTCCTGAAGAAAATAAGAATAATTCGGATGAAAAAGAATGTTATGCAACCGCCATGTATAACAAGACAGGCGGAATAGAAATTGATGCCATTGATTTCGTAGAAAAAGCTCTTGACCATATTTACGGAGAAAGAGATAATCAGCACGGTGCTTATAATGCAATAATAGCAACAGGATACCATACCATCGTGCTTGATGCTCCGATAACAATCGGATATAAGGAAGCTGCGGAAGATGTAAAGACCAATCCTCAGAATATTGAAATATACAAAAACTCCGGCATGGTTGATACTGACGACGATGGATTGCTGGATTTTCAGGAGATAAATTTTGATATATATGGCAAGAATGGACTGCTTATTCAGTTTGATGAGGACGGATATATAAAAGAGCTGCCTCTTGCAACAGTATGCTCGGATTTGTATTTCAATACAAAAGGGAAAGAGGGAGAGAAGCCTTTAACATATGTTGAAAAAGGCTGGGGATATTTCAAAAATAGTGTTTATTATGATGATTTAAGCGAGATTCATATTTTGCCTATTATTTCTGATCCGACTTCTAAGGATGGGGATAAGGATACAGTGGCTGATGATATACATGTTGAGCCGTTACTGCCATATCTTATTGTATAAGAATGTATTTATGGAGATTTTTCCCATGATGTAAAAAAACATGGGTTATTACCCTCATTTGTTAATGGTGAATATGTAT
>CASFZT010000021.1 GCA_949299215.1 uncultured Ruminococcus sp. | reverse complement strand
TTTTCACTTAAACCGTGATTTCTGTTTGCCATAATAGTTTACCTCCACTTTTATTTGTGGTTATTATTGGCATTTACACGGTTCGTTATTCAGCCTCGAGGTTAAATTTTATTTTATAAATTCGCTTTTCAATAAAGCATAAACATAGAAGTCTTCATAAATATTTTCATCATCTTTTCGTGGAAATATCTCTTTATGTACAGCTTCTCTGCGCATTTCAAGACGCTCAACAAGCCTTATAGATTTTGTATTTCTTGTATTGATTTGCGCTATAATTCTGCGAACGCCTAAGATCGTAAACGCATAGTTCATCATTCCTTTTACGCTCTCAAACGCATAACCCTTTCCTTGATAGCTGCCGTTAAAGGTATATCCGATTTCATAAGTTCCGAGTTTTCTGTCAGAGAAATAAATTTTTCCGATTACTTTCCCATCTAATACAACAGCAAAAAATTCTTCGCTTTTTGAAAAGTTTATAGCTTCTGATACACACGCTTCTTTTGTAAATGTTTCATACGGCTCGAAATATGTAACTTCGCTATCGGTTAGGATTTCAGACAAATCTTCATAATCTTCGGGAACGAATTTTCTGATTGACAATCGTTCTGTTTTAAATAAATCAGCCATAGCAATTTACCTCATATCAAAGTTTTTAACCTCATTATACCACATCTCCCCAACAAAATCAATCACCGCCACCGAGCAAAACCCAACCAATCCCTATATACCCGTATCTCCTAAAAGTGCCAAAAATTATCACAAAATTTTAGTTAAACTCCGTTCATCTTTGCAGTTGACAGTTATGCTTGCGAGTGATACAATGATAAAATAATTTATCGGTTAGCCGCCGAACAGTAACGCTGAAAAAAGCCGTTACACATACATAACAACTAAAAGCGAATACTTTTTGCGAGGAGCATTTTTATGCCCCTGATGTTGTTGTGCCTGTGTAACGGCTTTTTATTTTTGTCTTGATAAATTGAGATTCATCAAATTGAAATCCACCAACATACTCCATATTTGTCTATAATGGTTGCACAACATTTACTCCAAGGAAGCTCACCGATAGGTTCAAGAACTACTCCTCCGTCGCTCAAAACATCAAATGCATTATGAACTGCTTCTTCTGTTCCTATTTCAAATGCATTAAAGGTCATCGTTTCCCATTTGTATTTGTGTACAATGTTTATATCACAAGGATTTTTTGCTTCGGCTAACGCCAAAAAGCCTTCTCCATTTACAGACAACACACAATGCTCATAAGCGGTATTGTCTTCATTAAAAAACTCTTGTGTAATCTCTGCGCCAAATGCCTTACAGTATGTTTCTGCCGCTTCAAAACTGTTTTTCACATATACTTGAGCATAATTCTTCATACTTACCTCCTATAAAATCTGATGCATCTTGTCTTTATAATTCTCAATAACTCGGTAAATTAGTTTTCACGCTACGTTCCCATCACAGCGAAAGATTGAAATTTATACTTACTTTTTATATGGTTTATAATGTGGATTTTCAGAATTGCTTTCCCAAAAAGACTCTATGCCGCAATCACGAATTTTTTGATTTCCCTCTAACCACTGCTTATATACCTCATCCTCGAATAATTCCGACGTTCTTCCGCACGGAAATTCGTCACATTCCCCACAAAAATCAACATTATGGTTTTTATACACTCAAGTAAAAAGCACCCTTCGATACTGCATCCGTTATGTTCTGTACTGCGACAGCCCGAACAATCGGCATTGCTATACATACAAAGCACATTTTCAAAGTTGTTATAGCTTTCCACGGCGTCGGGAATATGCCTTTCATAAAAGCCTTCCATTACCTCTAAATACTTTAATAATGCTTTAGCCGAACTGCAAATTACGCCGTCATTATATCCCGAACAGGTATGACACATCAGAGAACAGGGTGCAACCTTTTTCAATATTTCATTTCTTTCCATTTTTGTAATTCTTTCACTTTAAATTCATAAGTATACTACGAGTATTTTTATCGAATTTTTCAAGTGCATATCTGAATGCTACTCTGGGCATTATTTGATAATTTTGTCGTAAATATGTTTCAACACAACCACGGTTAACAGTTGATAAACACTTTAACATCCAACCATACCCTTTTTGTACTAAATCATGTTCGTCTTTTAACAGATTATCTGATATATCAAAAGGCTCTATGCCCTCATAATCATTCTTTAAAATACAAGGAATTAAGATAACCGCTGAAGCTCGTCTTACCCAAAAGTCTGCATCCTTAGTCCATAAAAGCACTTTCGAGAAAAGATTTTTGTTTTGTCTGAGCAATTCGCCAAATGCATGAGTACAAAAATCATCACAATCTCCCCATCCTCTTACGTATTTTTTAAGCCATGAATAGAAGGTATCATATGTAGCTTCTGTGTATTGATTTTTTACTCGGTATGCAAAATCAAATGCAATTACACCTAATGCTCACGAACGTTGTTCTAAGAGTTCCTCACATATAACAGAACATTTTCAATGGTTTTATCCTTAAGTTCTCGAAATAATTTTGACGACAGTCTTCTGATGTCATTAGTTACAATATGTTTTCCGACGGCACAACTTTTTTCAAGCTCGTCTATTTCAATAATTGCTTTTTGTACAATCAACTCCATACCTAACCAATACCTTTCATTGTTCCTGATAATTTCCTGTTATCTCTATGGGATTTCCGTCCAAATCCATAAATGTAAAATACCAGTATGGCGAGAAAACATTAATATATCGAATTTCTGTCATTTGCACGGCTATTCCAAGTTCCTTGATTCTGTTATATTCTGCCTGCAAGTCTTCTACGCCGATATTGATAAATACCTTCCTGCTATTTTCACTATCTGCAATATTTTTTTGATTATAATATATTTCCCAGTATTCGCCTTTGGTTGTTACTAATTCCTTATTCTCACTATCAAAGTAACCATTCATCAAACACAAATTAAGGCTACCTTGCTGATTGAACATTGCAAATCGATTTCCATTTGTTGCACTTACTTTCATATCCAAAATTTTTTCGTAGAAAGAAATTGATTTTTCAAAGTCTTTAACTACTAAATAAACAGTTGCGTATCTCATAGTAATTATCCTCATTTCATTTTTTACCATTTAATTATGCTACGCTCGCTAACAGACGCTACTGATTAAGCAGGATTTTTAAATTTTCTTTCCCTCATTATACCACACCAACGCTGAAATTTCAATACGTAGCCTGTTATAAAAATCCAATCGAAAGGAGAATTTTATGCACATCAAACCTTGAAATCAGCACCGAGAAACGACAGAAAAATCCACTCTGCACGCACTGCCCCGTTTGTGCGGACAACACAAACGGGGCAGTGTATTTTTGTTTGACGTTTTTATTATGTTTTATTCTCCGGCAAGTCTTACCGTACCCGAGGACAGTGCTTTTTTTTCGCCATTATCCGACTTTACCACAAGTCTGCCGTGGTCGTCTATATCAAGTGCAGTCAGCTCTTCTGTGTGATCACCGTGCGTTACCGTTATGCGCTGTCCGATAAGATTTGAACGGCGGCGGTATTCGTTGATAAAGCTTGCATCGGTTATTGTGCTCAGCTTGTCTTCAAGCGAATTAAGCATCTCTGCCGCAAGCAGACTGCGTGATACGTTTTCTCCCGTTTCAAGCTTTATTGATGTACCTATATCGCTTACGCTTTTCGGGAAATTTACATTCTGAACATTTACGCCTATACCTACTATTGCATATTCAAGTCCGCCCTGTTCAACGTTTACGGACGCCTCCGTAAGTATTCCGCAAAGCTTTTTATTGCCTGCATATATATCATTTACCCATTTTATCTTACATTCAACGCCCGATACCTTTTCAATTGCCTCCGCAACTGCCACAGCTGCACAGGACGTGATAAGCAGCGAATGTTCAACGGTGAGCTTTGGACGGAGTATAACGCTCATGTAAATGCCCATACCAAGCGGCGAATAAAAGCTCCTGCCCATTCTGCCCTTGCCCTGCGTCTGCACCTCGGAAATTACCGTTGTGCCGTGTACAGCTCCAAGCTGTGCCAAGCTTTTTGCAAAATTATTTGTAGAGTCGATCGTTTTGAACACATCAAGCTTTCTTCCAAGCTCTTTAGTTCTGAGATTCGGTACTATTGACTGTTCGCTCAAAAAGTCGCTGTCCTCCGACAGGCAGTATCCCTTGTTCGTTACGGCGCATATGGAATAGCCTTCCTCACGCAGCACCTTAACTGCTTTCCATACGGCACTTCTTGTCATTCCTACGCTTCTTGCGATCTCGCTTCCGGACACGCTCTGCCCTTTATTTTCTTCTAAAACTGCAAGGACTTTGTCTTTTAAAGGCATAATTATAACCTCCCGATGTTATAAAAACAGAACCATATAAATTGTTGCAAATGTTTTAATAATATTCTTACAAGCGTTAATAAATTTAACGGTATAAAAGCGCATTATACATTTTAAATAAATAATACTATATTTTTGTGAATTCTTCAATCACATTCAGTTTCAGTTGGGGTTCAATCCCCAACTGAAACTTCATCGCAGCTTCGCTGCGGCTTGCCGCGTTGAATGACGGGGCAAGCCCCTTATTGAATATGCATAAATAACGTTATTTAATGGGAGAGAAGATATATGCTGAAAACAATATTGCTTATACTTGCGGTATCGGCAGACAGCTTTGCGGCTGCTGCGGCGATAGGCAGCGCAGGGATAAAGCTGCCGGTACGTTCCGGTGCAGTAATAAGCGTGACGGGCACGGCGGCTCTGGCGGCATCGGTAATTCTGGCAGATATGGCAGGCGGTCTGATACCAAAAGGGATATGCAGGGTGATATCATCTGCACTGCTCATACTGCTTGGCTTGGCAAATTTGCTTCACGGCAGATTAAGAAAGCTGTCCGAAAGCAGGAACAAAGAGCCGTCTGTGTTTTTTGACGGGCGCAAAGCGGACATGGATAATTCAAAAAGCATATCCTGCAAGGAGGGATTTTTGCTGTCTGCGGCATTATCGGCAGACTCGTTTGTAACGGGAATAAGCGCAGGGCTTGGGGAGATAAACCTGCCTTTTCTTATACTTATGTCGCTTGTTATAGGATATATTTCCGTTGCGGCAGGGGTTTTTATCGGGCGCAGGCTTATATACACGGGGAACGTTGACTTACAGTGGCTGGGCGGCGTCATACTTATAATTGTTGCGCTCATGCCGTATTTTTGATAAAATCGACAATGCACAATCTGTAAGGGAAGATTTTATATTCGTCTGATGGGAGCAAGAACGGTTTACTTTGTGTATACCGAAATTTGTCCTTTTAATGTAACAAAACAACAAAAAGGGAGACGCACTGACGCCTCCCCTATTGTTCAATAAGCGGCTTGCCCCGTCATTCAATGCGGCAAGCCGCAGCGAAGCTGCGATGAAGTTTCAGTTGGGGATTGAACCCCAACTGAAACTGAAGATGTCCCCTGCCGCCTTAGAGGTGGGGGACATCTTGCCTAAGTTATACTCTTACAAAATGGATCTTTATAGAATTGAAATCACCGTTTATGTCAACTATGATACCGCCGTTCATAAGTGCACTGCCGCTGTGTACCTCACCCGTAGTTTCATTTTTGTATTTTGCCTTAGGATCAAGTCCTTTCAGCTTTACTACCCTGCACGGATAATTCGGTCTGCCAAGCACCTGCACAAATGTGAATATAGCTTCGGATTTGTCCTTTGCAACAAACATCCATGCGTCCCATGTGTTATCCTTAAAAATATTGCCTATGCGGTACTGATCGCCCATTCTGATTATAGGATTGTATTTGTTGAATTCTGCTATCTGTCCGGGAATTGCATCTCTGTCCTCCTGCGGTATTCTTGTAACGTCAAGCTCGTATCCGAATGTGCCTACCATTGCGACATTTCCTCTTGTGGAGAACGGTGTTGTTCTTCCTACGGTGTGATTGGGGCAGTCGGAAACGTGCGCTCCCATTGCGGAAACGGGGTAGCATATGGAAGTGCCGTGCTGTATCTTCAGACGTTCAATTGCGTCCGTGTCATCCGAGCACCATATCTGCGGTGAGAAGTAGAGCATTGCAGGGTCAAATCTTGCGCCGCCGCCCGAGCAGTTTTCCAGCAGGATATGCGGATAGTCCGTTGTAAGTCTGTTCATTATATCATATACGCCGAGTACATATCTGTGCCATAATTCACGCTGTCTTTCGGCAGGAAGATATGTCGAGCCGACCTCGGTAAGCTGTCTGTTCATATCCCACTTGATATATTCAATATTTGCACTGTCCAGTATATTCTTCATAAGACCGTAAATATAATCTCTTACCTCGGGGTTTGAATAGTCCAGAACATACTGCTCACGGGACATTGACATTGCTCTGCCCTTTATCTGAACAGCCCATTCGGGGTGCTTTTTGTAAAGCTCGCTGTCGGGGGATATCATTTCAGGTTCAAACCAAATACCAAACTTCATGCCAAGCTTGTTTACCTCGTCAACAAGGTGCTTAAGTCCGCCGTTTATCTTCTTTTCATATACGAACCAGTCACCCAGGGAACTGTTGTCGGAATCTCTGTGACCGAACCAGCCGTCGTCCATAACAAGCATTTCAATTCCGAGCTTTGAGGCTTCCTTTGCAATATCTATAAGCTTTTCCGTATTAAAATTGAAATATGTAGCCTCCCAGTTGTTTATAAGTATCGGACGGCGCTTGTCCTTGTATTCGCCTCTGATAAGGTGGTTTCTGTAAAGGTCGTGATATGTTCTTGACATCTCACCGATACCGTTATCAGAATGTACCATAACAACTTCGGGAGCTGCAAACTCTTCACCGCTTTCAAGCAGCCAGTTGAAGTCAAAGTGATGCATACCCATTACAAGGCGTGTGTGCTTGTGCTGCGTTACTTCTGCCTGAGCAAAGAAGTTTCCGCTGTATACAAGGTTAAAGCCAAATGCCTCGCCGCAGTCCTCGTCCGCATTATGCGAAACAAGTGCAACAAACGGATTGCTCTGGTGTGATGACTCTCCTTTTATAGAATCAACGCTTTGCTTTCCGTGATGCAGCGGTGAACGCTCCATAATACGTTCTCTTGCCCATGAGCCGTTAAGCGTGATAAAGTCATATTCGCAGCCTTCAAAATCAACGCACGCAGAAAGTGTACGGCGCAGATTTACCTTTTTGCCGCTGACATTCTTAAAGCGGACGCTTCTTGTGATGACATCAAGATCGCTGTAAGCCGTATAAATAAGCGCAACTTCAAGACCTGCCGCTTTGTCAATGCAGAGTATTTCAAGAGTAGCCGCTTCATTTTCATTTGCAAATGCAGCAGGGATAAATCCGTCTTTGGTTTCAATAGCTGGCTTTCCGGGATATATTTTGTGCGAAACATATCGTATATCGCAGGAGGACATACCCTCCTCGTCCATAAGCATCATACAAGGCTCACGGTAATCGCCGCAGCCGTGGCAGGGATATTCAAACGGCAAGGAGTCCATGATCGTGCCCATATCCCTTGCGTTTACCTTTGGCGTCCAGGGATTTTTGTCAAGCTTTAAAAGATATGAGATATCCTCGTCCTCAATACGAGAGCCGTAATAAACATGAGCAACAAGACCGCTTTCAAGTGCGGCAAGAGCATATGTGGTATTCTTTCCCGCTTGGAGGGTAAAAAGAGTCATATCCTCGGTAAAATCTTCATATGAGTTTGTCTGCCATACATATCGTGAGTAGGTTTTGTTAAGCTTTTGTGCCTGTATATTCATAATATGATCCTCCGTTTTATTTTTTTCCGCCGCCTTTTGCAAGCAGCTTTTTTAAGGTAATTATTATTGCATCAAGATTAAATATCGTGATGATTATAAACAGCAGTATAAGCTGTAAATATGTAAATTTCGGTTCTTTTATCGCCGCAAACGCCATATAGCATATAACGATGATATTCACAAATAATTTAAAGAAGCTGACATCAAATCGGATATATGTCCTTGAGTCAAAAATTCTTATTGCGTAGCATACAAAATATGCCGCAGCCGTTGCGATAGCCGCACCGTAAACACCGTAGTTCGGTATTAAAAGCAGATTGAGTATGATATTCACCGCCGCAGCCGCAAAGCTTGTAACCATGGAGTTTACGCTTTTTTTCCGCACATTGTATATGCTTGAAAGGAACTGGCACAGGCACTGGAATATCATTGCGATAATAAGTATCGGCGTATATTTGTAAGCGGTTATATATTCCTCGGCAACGAGAATGTGCGTAAGCGGCTTTACTATAAGGATAAGTCCTGCTGCACCTATGAAAAGAAGCGAGGAATATGCGCCATACACTCTTCCGTAGAATTTGCTCAGACCCTTGTCGTCCTTGTTTTCGATAGCAGACATCTGCCATGCCTGATAAAAAAGTGTTGTCATAAGCATAAGCAGCGTGGGTATTTTATAGGAAGCACTGTAAATGCCGTTTTCATGACTGCCGACAAGCGCTATAACAAACCATCTGTCCGAAGCGGAGGTTATCCACCACAAAATATATGTAGGTATAAGCGGCAGAGAGTATTTTACCATCTCTGCAAAAACCTTTCCGCTTAAATATCTGAAATCGAAATATTTATGCAGGTCTGCAATAAGCGTCAGCAGTACAAAAGAAATAATGTCGGAAACGATCGTGGAGAGGATATATCCCGTAACGCCCATATCAAAGCCGAGAAGGAAGATAAGATTGCAGGTGACGGTCGTTATCATTGAGAAGATGCCGTCTGCCGCAAAAAGCTTTACAAGACCTCTTGCTCGCACGAAATTTGCCGCAAGCTGACGGAAAGTCGAGCAGTAGCAGTATACATATAATATAAAACCATATCCCGAAAAAGCGTCCGCACTGTCTATAAGCGGCATAAAGAACGCAAGCAGCGTAAGACCTGCCATAGCCGAGGTCATAGCGGCGGTATATACTTTTTTGTTGTCATACGCCTTATCTATGCCGAATCTTATCAAAGCGTCCGCCATACTTAGCGAAACTATCGGATAGAGGACGTTTACCGCCTGGTAGAGCAGGTCTGCCGTGCTGTATTCCTCCGGCGACATACAGCCGGTATACAGCCTGACCAGGAAAAAGCTGATAAGCTTTGCACCGAATGAGCCAATTGCAAATACGGCGGTATTTCCTACAAGCTTCTGATACTTGTTCATCTGAAATATATACTCCCTGTACAGAATTTAAGAATAACCGCACAAAGCCACTCCGACCTTGTGCGGCAATTTTTGTTCAGATCAAACGTCTATATATTTTCTGCTTGAATAATTGAGAATTTCCAGCGCAGCGGTAACAAGCGAAATTCCGCCGAGCATAACTGCCAAGAGCCACAGAACACGCCACATTTTTTTAGACATAACCATTCCTCCCGAAAAAGCCGATAATATATATGATAATTATAACATATACTTACGGAAATTAAAATAGTTTTTGCAAAATTTATTTCGCTCAGTTCTGCTTTGTTATTTTGGTACCCTGTCTTGTTTCCTCAACGATATATCCCATGGATGTTATTTTATCACGCAGTTCGTCTGCAAGCGCAAAATTCTTTTCCTTTCGTGCAGCCTTTCTCTGTTCAACAAGCTCTGCAATTTCGGCAGGTATCTCGTCCGTTGTATTTTCTGCCGCATTGAGCTTTTCAGCCTTTGCAATTATATCAAGGGAAAGCACCTTGTCAAATTCGGCGATAAGCGCTTTCTTTGTCCTGCCGTTGGTATTTTCACGGAGCACGTCATAAAGTGCAGTTATTGCAAGCGCCGTATTAAGGTCGTTGTCAAGCGCAGCCTTAAAGCTTTCCATAAGCTTATCATATGCAGCCGTATCAATTTCGCCGCTGTCGTCCTTTATTGCGGAAGCTGTCTTTGCGATAAGCTTGTTAAAGGACACTGCCGCATTGTCAAGATTTTCATAACTGAAAACGAGCGACTTACGGTAGTGTGAAAGCAGGCAGAAGAATCTGTAAACAAGAGGGTCGTATCCCTTTTCTTCAAGAAGCGATACGGTAAGGAACTCGCCCGCGGATTTGCTCATTTTGCCGCTGTTTGTATTGAGGTGATGCACATGGAACCAGTAATTGCACCATTTATGTCCGAGATAAGCTTCGCTCTGTGCAATTTCGTTTGTATGATGCGGAAATGCGTTGTCAATTCCTCCGCAGTGTATATCGAGATATTCGCCAAGATTTTTCATGCTTATGCAGGAACATTCGATATGCCAGCCGGGATATCCTATACCCCACGGACTGTCCCATTTAAGCTCCTGATCTTCAAACTTTGACTTTGTGAACCACAGCACGAAATCCGCTTTGTTTTTCTTGTTGGAGTCCTCCTCAACGCCCTCACGAACGCCTACTGCAAGGTCCTCCTCCTTAAAATCATTGAAAACATAATACTGCTTTAGCTTTGATGTGTCAAAATAAATATTGCCGCCTGCCTCGTAAGCAAAGCCTTTTTCTATAAGTGAGGATATGACCTTTATAAATTCGTCTATGCAGCCTGTTGCAGGCTCAACGACATCGGGGCGCTTTATATTGAGCTTTTTGCAGTCATCAAAGAAAGCGTCGGTATAGAATTTTGCGATCTCCATTACGGTCTTATGCTCACGCTTTGCGCCCTTGAGCATTTTATCGTCGCCCGTATCGCCGTCGCTTGTAAGATGTCCGACGTCGGTTATGTTCATTACTCTTGTTACATTATATCCCGAAAAGCGGAAGTATTTTTCAAGTACGTCCTCCATGATATAGCTGCGCAGGTTTCCTATATGCGCATAGTGATATACGGTAGGACCGCAGGTGTACATGGAAAGCTTGCCGGGTACGTTTGTGACAAATTCGTCCTTTGTTCTTGTAAGGGTATTATATATTTTCATTCTTGTTTTCTCCTTTTTCGGAATTGTTATTATATTTTCTGCCAAGCTCTGCTATCTCAAGCTTATTTACCTTCTTTTCAAGGTCCACAATACGCATAAGCTGTCTGTACAGCTCCTGTGAAACAGGATCGGGAATGTGTATCTGGTCAAGCTCGTTGTCTATTTTTCTGCCGTTTTTGCGGACGATCCTTGCCGGAACGCCAACAGCCGTACAGTTCGGCGGAACTTCTTTAAGCACAACAGCATTTGCGGCGATCTTTGCGTTATCTCCGACCTTGAACGGACCCAAAACTCTTGCTCCCGAGCCGACCATAACGTTATTTCCGAGAGTAGGGTGACGCTTGCCCTTATCCTTGCCTGTACCGCCGAGGGTAACGCCCTGATATAAAAGACAGTTATCTCCTATTTCGGCAGTTTCGCCTATGACTACTCCCGAGCCGTGGTCTATGAAAAAGTCCTTGCCTATTTTAGCGGCGGGGTGAATTTCAATACCCGTGAGAAATCTTGCCGTCTGAGAAATTATTCTTGCGATAAGATACAGTTTTTTTTCATAAAATTTATGTGCGACACGATACATAAGGATAGCGTGAAAACCCGAATATGTCAAAAGTATCTCAAGTGTATTTCTTGCAGCAGGGTCACGTCTTTTCACCGATTCTATTTCCTCTTTAAACTGACGCTTGACATCATCAAAAAAGCTCATATCATCACACCTTTCATAAAACACGGCTAAAAAACCGCCCTCAAAAGCATTTTTTATACTTCCGAAGGCGGCAAAATAACCACGGTTCCACTTCAGTTAAGGTGACATACATCACCAACTCATTATCTTTAACGCAGATATACGCAGCCGAATACTAATGCATATTGGATATACAAATTCCTCGAACCGTACCGGCGGCCGCACTTCACAGATGCCCTTCGACGCCGTCGCACCGACCCGACGTTCTCTGAAGCCGGACATAAGCTACTCTGACCGATATGTATTTAGTCTATTACTTACAGTATAACATACCTTTATTTAAAAATCAACAGGAAAAATCCGAATTTTTATGATATTGCCTTAATTCTCGATAAGCACCCTTTTCGTCTGCGGCACGGAGAAAAGTACAACAGCACCGACTATCGTAAATATCATCTCGGGGAGCATATATGCACCGTTGTAAAGCAGGCTGTAAAGATATGTATTTTCCGTAGAAAAACCGTTCCACAGTTCACCGTAGGAGTGCCATATAACAACGCCGCTTGCGAAGTGGCAGACAAAGCGCAGGAATAGCGCAAGCGCCGTTCCTCCTATATATCCCGGCATACCCTTTTCACGAAATATACCTGCAATGCCAAGTATGGTAAATGCAAAAATATAGTCAATAAATATACACGCAATAAGCGAGAGCGGAGTAAGTCCCCAGCCAAAAATGCCGTCTATTACACCCTGACCGAACTGTATCAGCGAAAAAACGAATGCCGCCGCAAAGCCGTACTTAACGCCTCTTTTTATGCTGAACAGCACAATGGGAAGCATTGAGAGCATAGTGACCGAACCGCCCCACGGCAGCTTTATAATTCGTATATAGCTGAGCACGGTCGCCAGCGCAACCATTACCGCCGCTTCGACAAGAATCTTTACCTTTGAATTTTTCATACTATATCATATCCTTTCATCATAAATCTCCAAAATATGATATCACATTATACATTTAACGTCAAGTGTTTTGTAATACACGGACGATTTATTTGCATAAAATTTAAGGCAATACCGCACAAAGCCCGCATGACGGCTTTGTACGAAATCTGACTTCGCATCTTTAGCACAAGCTATGTGCGGTATTGCCTTAAAAATACGTTTTGAAGATATTTTAAGCTTGCATATTGGAGGCACCTATGAAAAAATTACGCAAAAAAGGAATTGGCAATATAACGGACAGTGAAAGGACAATAGCTCTCGCAGGCAATCCGAATGTGGGAAAGTCCACCGTTTTTAACCGTCTTACGGGTTTGCGCCAGCATACGGGAAACTGGACAGGAAAGACTGTTGAAAACGCATTCGGACGTTTTTCATATAACGGCAGGGATTATACGCTTGCAGACCTGCCGGGTACATATTCCCTTTTTTCACGTTCTGCCGAAGAACATACCGCACGTGATTTTATCTGCTTTGAAAAGCATGACGGAGTTATAGTTGTATGCGACGCCGCTTGTCTTGAGCGAAATCTCAATCTTGTTATACAGATAGCCGAAATAACTCCGAAAGTCATTTTATGCATAAATCTGCTTGATGAAGCGTCACGCAGGGGGATAACCGTAAACACGGAAAAGCTGTCTGAGCTTATGGGACTCCCTGTTTATGGCATAACCGCACGCAGCGGCGAGGGGATGGAAGAGCTTCTTGACGGTCTTGACAAGGAGCTTTGCGGCAAGCCTTTTATATGCGAATATCCCGAAAAAACGGAAGCTGTCATATCGGAAATTTCCGCCGCATTGCACGGACGGCTTGACGGTATTTTCAGCGAAAGATGGGTGTCGCTGAGATTGCTGGACGGCGAAGTGTCCATACTTGACGGCATAAGCAAAAGAGCCGGCTTTGATATATGTGCGGATGCCGAAATTTTCAAAGCGGTAAAAAGCGCAAAGGAGAAGCTCGGTATGTCGGACAGCGACATTGCCGACGGAATAATTTCCGCAATAATAAAACAAAGTGAAAAAATCGCCTCAGAGTGTGTATCAAAAAAAGACGAAAAACAAAAAATAAAAGCAGACCGTATCATAATGCACAGGATATGGGGCATACCGATAATGGCGGCGCTTTTTGCACTAATTTTCTTGATAACAGTATCGGGTGCCAACTATCCGTCTGAATTATTGCGGCAATGCTTTTCCGCACTTGGTGAAAAATTAAGTGCAGCGCTCTGCACATCGCCCGAATGGGTAAGCGGACTTCTCATTGACGGGATATATACCGTGCTTACATGGGTAATTTCGGTAATGCTGCCGCCTATGGCTATATTCTTTCCATTGTTCACGATACTTGAAGATCTGGGATATCTGCCGAGAGTGGCATTTAATCTTGATCGGCACTTCAAAAAATCGGGAGCTTGCGGAAAGCAGGCGCTTACAATGGCAATGGGACTTGGGTGCAATGCTGTCGGTATAACCGGGTGCAGGATAATAGATTCGCCTCGTGAACGTCTTATTGCGATACTTACGAATAATTTTATGCCCTGCAACGGACGTTTTCCCACGCTTATTGCGATAATCACAATATTTTTTGCAGGCGCAGGGGGCGGCTTTTCGGCAGCGCTTATGCTTACCGCTGTAATAATACTTGGCGTTATACTCACATTGCAGGCATCAAAAATATTGTCGAAAACCATCTTAAAGGGAGAAAGCTCGTCATTTGTACTGGAGCTTCCGCCGTACCGGAAGCCGCAGGTCGGAAAGATAATAATACGCTCTATATTTGACCGTACCGTATTTGTACTTGGCAGAGCGGTAGTGTCGTCAATACCGGCAGGTGCAATAATATGGACGCTTGCAAATATAGAGTGCGGCGGATGCAGTCTGCTTGAAACGCTGTCGGGTGCGCTGGACGGATTAGGACGGTTTATAGGACTGGACGGAGCGATACTGACGGCATTTTTGCTTGGCTTTCCCGCAAATGAGATAGTTGTTCCGATAATGCTTATGATATATATGTCGCAGGGCGGACTTGTGGAATATGAAGATATGGAGGCACTTAAAAATATACTTTCAGCAAATGGCTGGGATAGCTTAAATGCGGTATGTATGCTTATATTTACTTTATGCCATTTCCCATGTGCGACATCGCTGCTGACGGTAAAAAAGGAAACGGGAAGTATAAAGTGGACATTTGCCGCATTTCTTATACCTACGGTTACGGGGATATTGCTTTGTGCGCTTACGGCAAATATATGGAGATTATTTTTGTGATGTATGATGTATCAGACTGTTTATTCGCCGGCACAGAATATAAGCTAATAAGACGACATAGGGCGGATATAAAATCCACCCTATGCTGCTATATGCTGTTGCTCTGATCTACAATGTGTGCTTTCCTCAATATAGTGATAAGCGGCTTGTATATAAGTATCGTTAAACCTGCGCAAAGTATGCCCTTTATAAGCGTAAACGGTAAATTAAACATACAAAGCGCTCCGAATAATCCCTCTACATTTGCGTTTATCGCCCTGTATGCCGACAAAATAGCTTCCATTCCGCCAAACGCCGTCGCATATATCGGATATACCATAAAATAATTAAGCGGCAAGCTTATAAGCGTGAATACCACAGTGCCTGCACAGCAGCCTATTACCGCACCTTTTTTGGTGTGATTCTTTCTGTAAATAATTCCTGCTGTGATCGCAAATGTCGCACTTGTCACAAAATCAAATATGTTACCTATACCCATTGTCGTGCCAAAGCCTTTTGTGATAAGCTCAACAATATTTTTGATAAGACATACCGCCGCACCGGCTGCAGGACCCATTGTGAATGCGGCAAAAAGCGATATTACATTTGAAAAGTCCATCTTTATAAAAGATGGCATAAGCGGTACAGGGAAGTCAAAGTAAAATACTACGTATGCGACTGTACTCAGCATTGCGGTCGTTATCATCTTTTTTGTACTTATCTTTCTGCCGCCAAGCCTTTCGCCCTTTGTAATGTTTTCTTGTTTTGTGGTTGTTGCCATATTGATTCCTCCATAAAAATAATTTTTCTATATGAGCAATCTGTAACAGAAAACGCCCACGGAAAAATTTCCATGGGCGTAAAGGCGCAATAACTGCGCTGTTTCTTCCATCCGGACTATACCGTCGGTTTCGGAATTACACCGAATCGGCAGAAACACGTAAATGTTTCTGTTCGTGGACTATACCACCGGTGAGGACTTTCACCTCGCCCTGAAACAGGTTGCATATATACATTTTATAACTTAGGCAAGATGTTCCCCACCCCTAAAGCGGGCGGATTCCATATTCAGTTTCAGCTTGGGTTCAATCCCCAACTGAAACTTCATTGCAGCTTGCCACGTTAAATGACGGGGCAACCCCCTTATTGAATTCTTTGCTGCGGATTATTCACCGATTTCGTCCGTGCCGAAATCAAATTCAAGAAGCTCACCGCAGTTAGGGCACTTAACAGAACCCTCTTCAAGCATACCTTCGTTTATGCAGATAGTGTCGCCGCATGTGGGACAGGTAACTTCATAAAGCTCCTCGTCCTCATCGTCGCAGCAGTCAAAATCATCATCGCCGCAGCAATCACATTCATCATCATAGCAGTCGTGAGCGTCATCACAGCAGTCACATTCGTCATCGCCGTAAATGTCATCTTCAACATCTGCAAGATCTTCATCTATTGCATCAACAACATCTACAATTTCATCTATCTGTCCTTGAACATCGTTAAATGCGGCGGTCATATCGGACAATATCTCAGCCATAAGAGCAATTACCTTGCCCTCTTTGGTCGTAGTGTCAAATTCCATACCGTCCATAAGACCTTTGAGATAAGAAACCTTTTCGTTAAGCTTCATAGGTGATCCTCTCCTTTACAAAACTCAATAAGCGTATAAGCTTGATTATGCACGCTCCATATATTCGCCTGTACGTGTGTCTATCCTGATAACATCACCCTCGTTGATAAAGAGGGGAACCTTAACCTCAGCGCCTGTTTCAAGAGTAGCGGGTTTAGTAGCGTTTGTAGCAGTATTTCCTGCAAAGCCGGGGTCTGTCTGTGTAACGGTAAGGTCTACAAAGTTCGGCGGCTCAACTGCAAATACCTTGCCCTTATAGGAGCAAACCTTGCAAACCATCTGTTCCTTAACGAACTTGAAGTTGTCGGAAAGCTCAGCGGAGCTGATAGGAGTCTGCTCATATGTTTCGGGATCCATGAAGTAGTAGAGATCGCCGTCGCTGTAGGAATACTCCATATCCTTTCTTTCAACGAAAGCCGTAGGAAACTTTGCAGATGGGTTATAGCTCTTTTCAACTACCGAGCCTGTGATAACGTTTTTAACTTTTGTTCTTACGAAAGCAGCGCCCTTGCCGGGTTTAACGTGCTGGAATTCAACTACCTGAAGTACGTTGCCCTCCTCTTCAAAGGTCACGCCGTTTCTGAAATCGCCTGCTGTAATCATAAATTACCTCCGGTTATTTAATAATATCAAAAAATAAGATTTTTGCACTTACAAATATTTTACTACATTTCGTCATCTTTTGCAAGTGTTTTTTATCATTTTTATAACATTTATAAACTTTTTACAAAATCATAAGATTTTTTGGTGAAGTTACAAAATTATAATACCCATTCCGGGTGATCGCAATGCAGTCCTCTATCCTTACGCCAAACTTTTTCGCAAGATATATGCCCGGCTCTATTGTCATTATCATGTTTTCCTCAAGTACGGTTTCATCACAGGTATTTGCGGCAGGTGATTCGTGTATCTCCATACCAACGCTGTGTCCCAGACCGTGCCCAAAGCTTTCTCCATAGCCTTTTGATGCGATAAGCTCTCTTGCGGCGGCGTCAAGCTCACGGCAGACAACGCCTGCCTTTGCCTTTTTAAGAGCCGTTTTCTGTGCCTTAAGAACTATTTCGTATATTTCTTTCATCTCGTCGGTGGGATTTCCCACGCATACTGTTCTTGTCATGTCGCTGTGATAGCCCTCATAGACTGCGCCAAAATCCATAAGCACAAAATCGCCCCTGCATATTTTCCTTTCGGACGGAACGCCGTGCGGCAGAGAAGTATTCTCACCGCTTAATGCGATAGTGTCAAAGGAAACAGCCTCCGCACCGTTAGAGAGCATATAAAAATCAATTGCCCTGCCCAGTTCACGCTCGGTAACGCCCTCTTTTATAATATTCTCCGTGACAAATGTAAATGCACCGTCTGCGATATTCTGAGCTATCTGCATTTTTTTTAGCTCGGAGGCGGTTTTTACCGAACGCACGGAGGATATTGCCTTGCTTAAAACGGACGATGCGTCAATTTCATAAGGCGAAAGCTTTTCCTTTAAGCTTCCGAATTCCGATACGGTCATGCATTCTGATTCTATATATATTTTTTCCGTACCATGCTTTTTAAGAAGATCTTTTATTTGCTCGTAATATTTTTTCATAAGTATGGTTTCGCAGCAGGTTACGACCTCGCTTGCCTTTTCAAAATATCTGAAATCTATGAGCAGGTAAGCATATTCGGGAAAAATAAGCACTGCTCCGGCAGAGGACTTCATTCCCGAAAAATAGCGTCTGTTTATGTCGGATGTTATAAGTGCGCAGTAATTTTCTTTTGCCAGCTTTTCTCTTAAACGGCTGATATTGTTCATAAATATGACCATGCTTCGTCAGAAGCAAGTGTCCTCCTCTCTCTTGACTTCTTCAATAAAGGTCTTGCCCGTTATCATATATTTATCCCAGCATATCCGCAAGCGCCTGCAACCCAAGTGTATAGCTGTATTTTCCAAAACCGCATATAACGCCCCTGCATACGGGTGAGATGACCGAATGATGCCGGAATTCCTCACGTGTATGCACATTTGAGATGTGCACTTCAATAACGGGTATTTTCACTGCGGCAATAGCATCACGCAGAGCATAGCTGTAATGTGTGAGCGCACCTGCATTTATAATTATACCGCATTTGTCAAGACGTGCGGCATGAATTTTGTCGATGATACCGCCCTCATGATTTGACTGAAAGCACTCACAGTCGGAAAAGCCAAGCTCCTTTGCCTTGATAACTGCTTCACGGCATACGCTTTCATATGTATCACTGCCGTAGATGCCCGGTTCTCTTTCACCGAGAAGATTTAAATTCGGACCGTTGATAATAAGTACATTTTTCATTTTAATTCTCTCCTTTTAATGTGAGATAGTAATTTTTCATTGCTGCGGCGTCCTCGGTCTGGGTGCCTGCGCTTTCACATACAAATATGGGTGTGAGTGATTTTTTGTATATCAGCTCCATAAGCGGTTCAAAACGAGGACCGTAAATATTGTCCTCAAAGGTAAGGTGACGCTTTTCGCCGCCCTTGTCGGTATATTCTATTTTTGAAAAATGCGAGTGGAATATTTTCAGCCTGTCCGAGCCGAGCTTGTTTTCGATGGTGTCAAGAATTTTTTCATAATCGGACTTTTCCTTGACAGAGCCGAATGTACGTGCATTCAGATGCCCGAAATCTATGCATGGGATAAAGCTGTCATCACTGCGGCATATCTCCATTACCTCATCAAGATCGCCGAGTTGATTTATCTTGCCCATTGTTTCGGGGCAGCAGTGTATATGTTCAAGACCCTCATCAATAAGAGCCTGCCTTGCAATACGCATTGTGGAAATGGCAAGGGACAGTGCCTCTGTGCGTGACATTTTGGAGCATGAGCCGCTGTGTATTACAATACGGTCACCGCCCATGGCGTTCACGGCTTTTGCGGAATCAAGAATATATTTGACGGAGTTAAGGCGCTTTTCCTCTTCCACACTTGACAGGGATATAAAATACGGCGCATGGACGGATACGGAAATACCCGATGCGGCAAGAGCATCGCCTATTTCTTTGGCAGAAGCTTCGGAAACACGAACACCCTGACCGCACTGGTATTCAAAGTGGTCGAGTCCGAATTTTGAGAGGTATTCGCCGAGTTGAGTGGATTTTTTGTAGCCAAGTGCCTTAAAGCTTTCGGCAGCGCCCGCAGGACCGAATTTAGCGTATTTATCAGACATAAAAAGCCTCTTTTCATTTTGGTATTCAGTTTCAGTTGGGGTTCAATCCCCAACTGAAACTTCATCGCAGCTTCGCTGCGGCTTGCCGCGTTGAATGACGGGGCAAGCCCCTTATTGAATATATATGATAATTATATCACACAGCAGAAGATTTGTCACGCATAAATTAGAGCGTGTTCACATTAAGGCAGTACCGCACAAAGTCTGCTTGACGGCTTTGTGCGAAATCTGCAGGCAAGATGTACACCGAACCGCCATGCATATTTATTCAGTGATTCCTTAAAATTACGCCGCATGGTCAGCATTCCCGTCTGTATATGGAAGTGTGCCTTTCATATACGCTTGCTTTTGTATGTTGGCAGCCGGTACTGCTGTTTACATATACGTGCGCTGTTTTTCTCTGCCGCTGTCCGCAAAAAAATATCCCCCGGCAAGCGAGGGATATTCATATAGTATTACTTGGTATTGGAAAGCTTCCATCTGAATGTTGCGATACGCTGTGCCTTGGTATTGTCGTAAGAAATGTTGCTGCAAGCCAGGCTGATATCATTGTAGCGATAGTCTGTTTTTGCACCCTTTGCACCAAACGTTACAGCCGCCTTAACGCTGTCCGCACCGAAATTTCTCTGAATTACCGCACCAAGCTTGTGGTGCTGACGAAGAAATTCAACAATGTCCTTTGCGGCAATAGGCTTAGAATCACATACGTTGTATACGCCCTGATAGTTGATGCCGGCTGCTACATTTATAATGCCAACTACAAAATCCACGAAATTGTAAAGACAACAGAATGAATAGCCGTAATCACCATATCCGTAAATAAAGGAACAGCCTTCTTTAGGATCGTATATCTTTGTGCGGAGGTTATCCGGGAAATTTTTTGTATAAATAGGGCATATTCTTGCAATAACACCCTTTGCTGATACGCTTTTTGATATGATCTTTGAAAGAGCTTTTTCACTTTCGTATTTCATTTTTGCATATGCAGTCGACGGTTTTTCATCGGCAGTTTCTCTGATAGGCTCTCGTGTTTTCTGTGAAGCGTATACCTGATATGTACTTAAAAGTATAATATCTCCGACACCTGCGTCAACGGCAGCTTTGTACAGATATTTGTCAACTGCGGCGGACTTCTTTTCCTCTGCAGGTGTGATGACGCTTGGGAAATCGTTGTCTACCGAGCACGCAAGATGTACCAAAACGTCAATATTATTTCCGTTTAAAATGCCGGAAACAGCATTTTTGTCCTCTATATTTGCATTTATAAATGTATAGTTGGGTGAATTTATCGAATTTGCCGTGCTGTCAGTGCCGATAACTTTCATGCCCTTTTCAAGAAGCGTTTCTGCAAGTGCGGTACCTATCATACCGGAAGCGCCTGTAATTAAGATTGTCTTCATATACACAAGACCCCCATTCTCTCCGGTTATTTTGTTTCTCGGGAGCCTGCCCTCTTTCCGCAAAGGCAGGATATTCGTATACAGTGAGATTTTATACTTTTCTATCAAATACGATGTCCCGATGTGGTTATACACATTAATTATAACACAGATAAACAGAATTGCAATAGATTTTACTATAAAAAATGTATCTTTTTTCTGAATTTATAAGTATAATATAAAATAAACAATGCTGTTTTTAAGCAAATTTAACAAAAACATACACAAATAAAAATAAAAGGAAAATAAGAGAGGAGAAACATAGCCGTTATGGAAAGTACACATTCGCTTTTTCCCTACTCCGACAATAACAAAAGATATCATACCCAGAGCTTTTATTTAAAACAGCGTTTTGGCTGCAAGGTAATAAAAATATCCTTGAACGGCGGCTTTACCTGCCCGAATATAGACGGAACAAAGGGCCTTGGCGGCTGCACATACTGCTCCGCATCGGGCAGCGGCGATTTCGGCGGAAACGTTTCAAAGCCGCTTTGCGAGCAGTTTGAGGAGGTGCGTGAGGCTCTTCGCCGTAAATGGAGCGATGCAAAATATATTCAGTATTTTCAGGCGAATACCAATACTTACGCTCCCCTGCCCCGTTTAAAGCGGCTTTTTGAGGAAGCACTTTCCTTTGAGAATACGGTGGGCATTGCAATATCAACAAGAGCGGACTGCATTGATAATGAAACAGCAGACTATCTTGCGGAGCTTTCAAAGCGTACATATCTTACCGTGGAGCTTGGCTTGCAGACGGTTCACGATAAAACGGCAGAGCTTATAAACCGCTGCCATACATACAAGGATTTTCTTGACGGATATGAAAAGCTTTATTCACGAGGCATCAACGTGTGCATACATATAATAAACGGTCTGCCGTTTGAAACGCATGATATGATGCTTGAAACTGCCGCAGAAGCTGCACGATTGAAACCTCATGCACTGAAAATACATCTTTTATACATTATAAAAGGTACACAAATGGAAAAGCTTTATCTTGAAGGAGTGTTTGAGGCACTTTCAAGGGAGGAATACATAAATATAGTATGCGATCAGCTTGAGATACTGCCGCCCGAAATTGTGATACAGCGCATCACGGGTGACGGCAGCAGGTCGACGCTTGCGGCACCGGGATGGAGTCTTGACAAAAAGTCGGTAATGAACGGAATAGATATGGAAATGGCGCGCAGAAACTCCTTTCAGGGGTGTAAGCTGCGTTGAAATTGTGTAAAATGCCAAAAAACATACTTGAATTGAGAAAATATAATATATAAAACGCTAAAAGTGCAAAAAAAGCGAAAAAAACTATTGACTTTTGAAAAGAAGTGGTGTATTATATATAAGTCGCTGGTAAACATAAACGTAAAGAACGGCACTAATGCAGCGAGAATACTTGGGAGCATAGCTCAGCTGGGAGAGCATCTGCCTTACAAGCAGAGGGTCATAGGTTCGAGCCCTATTGTTCCCACCAAGGTTATACGGGCTTTGTAAAAAAGCCCGTATTCAATCCGGCCCGGTAGTTCAGCTGGTTAGAACGCCGCCCTGTCACGGCGGAGGTCGTGGGTTCGAGTCCCATCCGGGTCGCCAGTTTTTGTTTTTGCGAAAACGGCAAATATCTGGGTTTAACGCCTCTGTAGCTCAGTCGGTAGAGCAGGGGACTGAAAATCCCCGTGTCGATGGTTCGATTCCGTCCGGAGGCACCACTTCAGGTATTGTGAATTGTGCTTGATTAGGTGTAATAATGCCGTAAAGCACATTCTTTGCGGATTTAGCTCATCTGGTAGAGCGCCACCTTGCCAAGGTGGAGGTAGCGAGTTCGAGCCTCGTAATCCGCTCCATATTGATAAATTCGTCGAGGCAATAGTCTCGGCGTTTTGTTTTATATGCCG
>CASFZT010000020.1 GCA_949299215.1 uncultured Ruminococcus sp. | reverse complement strand
GGAACGATATATATAGATTATTCTACTCAGAAACGTATCATAAAGGATTCGGGCTACTGGTACAAAAATGTAATCGAAAAAAACGGAGAAAATCTGTAATAAAACGAACGGGAAGTACAAAAATTGCACTTCCCGTTTGTGTTTTTTAAATAATGCGAAAATAGCGTTTAAATTTGTAATAATAAGCACCAATAAAATACAGAAAAATGTGTGCCCAAATCAAATATAAAACTGTTTTAAGCAGCTACAGAGAATAAAGGACGATCAGGGCAAGGTTGCAAAGGACGATTACATCGACTTTGAAGAAATGGGCTTTGACAAGCTGTTCGTGGACGAATGTCACCTTTACAAAAATCTCGGGACTGCAACCAAGATGTCCAACGTTGCAGGCATAGGCACAACAGGTTCGGGCAAGGCGGCTGAACTGCTTATGAAAACCAAGTATTTCGATGAACTCACAGGCGGCAAGGGCATGGTTTTTGCCAGTGGAACGCCTGTTGAAACAGGGTATCTACGGTCACAAATGCCGATTTTACGTTGTTTTTATACTAATAACCATTTGTTCTATGGATAAAGACGGTGGATAGAATACGTCCAATCAAAGAAAACGACCGCAGACAGGCTGCCGCCTTTCAAGGGAGTTTGATGCAGAGTGGGCGTATTATAGCCACCGTATTTTATCCATAGGTTAAATGGTTATTAGTATTATTATTTATTTCTTAAACTCCCTTGGGCTGCACCCGTAAGCCTCCTTAAAAGCCTTGGAAAAATAGCTGTGGTCGTCAAAGCCGCAAAGGCCGCAGATGGTGTTTATTGGGTCGGAGGTGTTCTGTATCATGTAAGCCGCATTTCGCAGGCGGTAATTTTTCAGATACTCAAACGGGGACTGACCCGTTATGTTCCTGAAGCACCTGAGCACCTCGCTTTTACTGATGAATGCGGCGGCTGCCATGTCATCAAGAGTGATCTTTTCGGCGTAATGGTCATGGATAAAAAGCAGTATGTCACGGAGCCTTGTCTCCTGGGCAATGCTGGCGGCAGGGTGCGCCGACATATTCTTTTCCGACAGATGGATAAGTATCCGGAAAAGCTCGGAAAGCTCGTTGCGGACGATAAGCTCGTGATTGGGCACTCTGATATTTTCCGTGTTCCAGATGTTTGTGAGCAGCCCCAGGATCTTTGAATAGCTGCCGTCCCCGGGAGTGAATATCAGCTCACGCAGTCCGCTGTTGCCCGTTATGGGCGCAACATATTTCCGATGGTAGATGCTGTCCTCTTTTCCGCCCACTATGGAACCATGCACCACAACAGAGCGGAACACGCTTTTTTGACCCGTCTCCGCTTTGAACATGGCGTGAAGAGTGTTGCTGTTGATAAAATAAATATCGCCCCTGTTCAGTATGTGCTTGCTTTTGCCGCATTCCATAAGCACGCTGCCCTCCACCGCAAAACCGAATTCAAGCTCCTCATGCCAGTGCCAGCTCACAAAATTGTCCGTAACATCGGCATGATATACGGCTATGGGGAACTCCGCATCTCCGTGAAGTCCCGATTCATCTGATTTAAAAGGCGGATTTGTGCCGTAATCCTCATTACGCAGCACACTGTAATCTACAATAGACATTACGTTTCCTCGCTTGGCGATATTTTCATAGTTTTGGGTAATATATTTATACCTGTTCGTGTTATTTGATGTTATAATTATACTACAAATTCAGTGAACAGTCAACACGAAAATTTTACGGGAGGTATTGAAATGATAAGATTTACTGAAGAAAACGGCGCACTTATTGCACGGTCGAGAAATGAAACTATCCGCATAGAGGGCTGGGGCAACAATGCTCTTCGTGTGAGGACCACCCTTCTGAAAAAGCTCCCCCAGGACGCTCATGCTCTTACCGAGAACGTGGCTCACAGCGCAAAGGTGACCATTGACGAGGGCAGCGAAACGGCTGAGATAGTGAACGGAAAGATCAAAGCCACTGTAAACGGCGTGGGCATTATTTGCTTCTACAAGGACAATGAGCTTATTTTGCAGGAATATTACAGCTATTATTACGGCTCTATACGCAAGGAGGCTATCTGCTACAAGATAAGATCCCGTGAATACAAGGGACTTGCCTCCGATGACTTTAAGATAACCGTCCGCTTCGAGTCCGACCCCAAGGAAAAGCTGTTCGGCATGGGTCAGTACCAGATGCCCATACTTGACCTTAAAGGCTCTGTTCTTCCCCTTGAGCAGAGAAATTCCCAGGTAAGCGTTCCCTTTGTGGTATCAAACAAGGGCTACGGCATGCTCTGGAACAATCCCTCAACAGGCGAGGCGGCTTTCGGAACCAACATCACCAAGTGGATATCCGATGAGAGCGATATGGTGGATTACTGGATAACCGCCGACGATACTCCCGCTCAGATCGTGACCAACTACACAGAATGTGTGGGCAGAGCGCCTGTTATGAGCAAGGATTATCTTGGTCTCTGGCAGTGCAAGCTCCGTTACCGCACTCCCGATGAGGTGCTTGAGGTCGCAAGAAAATACAAGGAGCTGGGCATCAGGCTTGACGTTATCGTTATCGACTTTTTCCACTGGCCACATCAGGGCGACTGGAGATTTGACGAGAAATACTGGAGCAAGGACGCTGTAAAGGCAATGACCGATGAGCTTCATGCCATGGGAACCAAGGTCATGGTCTCCGTATGGCCGTCTGTGGATAAGCGCAGCGAGAACTATTATGAAATGGAGCAGAAGGCACTCATAAGCACCACCGATGTTGGTTCGGTGCAGACCTATGATTATGAGGGCGACTGCGGCACGGTTGACTTCTTCAATCCCGAAGCTCAGGAATTTGTATGGAGCAAGTGCAAGCAGAATTACCGTGACTGGGGCATCGACCTTTTCTGGCTGGACAACTCCGAGCCTGACAGCACCAAGTACGATTTTGAAAATTACCGCTACTATACCGGACGTGGCTCAAAGGTTGGCTGCGAATATCCCAAGAAGTATGTTGAGGCATTCTATAACGGACAGGAAGCCGATGGCGACCATGAGGCAGTCAACCTCTGCCGTTCCGCATGGGTAGGAAGCCAGAAGTACAGGACACTTGTTTGGACAGGCGACGTTCAATCAAACTTTGAGTCCTTTAAGGATCAGGTCATTGCAGGTCAGAACATGGGTCTTGCAGGTATTCCCTGGTGGACCACTGACATCGGCGGCTTTATGACAGATAACTGGGACGACCCCGATTTCAGGGAGCTTCTCATACGCTGGTATCAGTACGGCGTGTTCTGTCCTATCCTGCGCATGCACGGAAACCGTGGTCCCGACTGGGATATCCCCAAGCTTGATGACCGTGATTTCGGCGGCGGATATCTTTACACAGGCCACCCCAACGAGCTTTGGAGCTACGGTGAGGAAGCCTATGAGATCATGAAGAAGTGGCTGGATATACGTCTTTCCATGAAGGATTATATTGCAGGACTTATGGAAGAGACCGCAAAAACAGGTGCGCCTATTATCCGCACAATGTTCTTTGAGTTCCCCGACGATGAAAAGTGCTGGGAGCTTCCCGAGCAATATATGTTCGGCAGCGATTATCTTGTTGCTCCCGTGCTTGAGCTTGGCGCAAGAGAGCGCAGTGTATATCTGCCAAAGGGTCAGTGGGAGAGCATCTCCGACAAGAAGATCTACAGCGGCGGTCAGACCGTCACCGTTCCCGCACCTCTTGATGTTATGCCTGTATTTAAGAGAATTGGATGATTTATTGATTGGTTATTATATAAAAATATCACTTAATTAAGGGACAGAACTTTCTCCGTCGAAATATCGGCGGAGAAGCTGTTTACATAATATATAAACTATAGCAATAAAGTAAAAAGTCTGTGCGAAAACAATAAAATTACCTTATACTGCTATTATTTAATAAAATGAAAGGAACGTAAATATGAATTACAAAAAAACGCTGATAGCCTGTTACTTGGGATTTGTTACACAGGCAATAGCTGCAAATTTTGCACCGCTGCTGTTTCTTACTTTTCATAATAATTACAATATTTCTTTAGGAAAAATAGCGCTTATCTCATCTGTGTTTTTTACTACACAGCTTATTGTTGATATTTTGTGTGCACGTTTTGCAGATACTATAGGCTACAGAAATTGTGTTGTTGGTTCGCAGCTGCTTTCGGCGGTCGGACTTATCGGACTTGCTTTTCTTCCGCAGGTCACACCCGATCCGTTTGCAGGAATAATAATCAGTACAGTACTTTATGCCATAGGCAGCGGTCTTACGGAAGTGCTTGTAAGTCCTATAGTTGAGGCTTGCCCTTTTGAGCATAAGGAGGCGGCAATGAGCCTGCTCCATTCTTTCTACTGCTGGGGGTCGGTCGCAGTCATACTGCTCTCAACGCTGTTCTTTGCACTGTTCGGGATAGAGAACTGGAAATGGCTCTCCTGCATCTGGGCAATAATTCCGCTATATAATGTATTCAATTTTGCAGTATGTCCGATCGAGCATCCGACAGAGGGCGGTAAGGGAATGAGTATTGGCAGTCTGCTTAAAGTTCCGCTGTTTTGGCTCTCCATTCTGCTTATGGTATGTGCAGGTGCATCTGAACTTTCGATGGCACAGTGGGCATCTGCGTTTACAGAATCTGCATTGGGTCTTTCCAAATCAATGGGAGATATCGCAGGCCCGTGTATGTTCGCCGTTACAATGGGTATAAGCCGGTCATTGTACGGAAAATATGGTGAAAAAATTGATCTTATGAAATTTATGATCGGTTCGGGGGCTCTTTGTCTTGCTTGCTATATTACAGCATCTTTGTCGGAGATACCTCTGCTGGGACTTGTCGGCTGCATAGTGTGCGGTTTTTCGGTAGGAATAATGTGGCCCGGAACTATAAGCATCTGTTCGGCTAAGATACCTTCGGGAGGTACGGCCATGTTTGCACTTCTTGCAATGGCAGGAGATATGGGCGGTGCACTCGGGCCTGCAGTTGTGGGCAATATTTCCCAAAATGCAGGAGATAATATTCAAAAGGGTATGTTTGCAGGCTGTGTATTTCCGCTTGTGCTTATTATTTCCGTTTTATTTGTCAAAAAGCTTAGCAGGCTAAACAGAGCATAAAAAAGCGTTACCTTTCAATTCGATAGGTAACGCTTTTTCTATTGCAATATAGATGTTCGTTATGATTGAATCTTTACCTTTGCTCTGTTATTCGCCATACCAACAAACTTTGTCATACTTTATCGTGTCATCATCAAATGTCGCTTTTGCAGTAATAGTATTTTTCTCATTTTTATTTATATTAACATTGTTCCATACAAAAACAGTATCATTGCTATTTGACAATTCGCTGCGTTTTATTATGCCAAGTGACCTGTCGTTCACGATAAGTTCAACACTTTGTGCATTTGAATATATCTTTATAAATGGTACATTGCAAGGTCTTACGTTATGACGGCGCTCAGTAATGTAGATAGTTTTCTCATTGCTCCATACAGACCTGTAAAAGAAATACGCATCTTTGGGTATGCGTTCTCTCGTGCATAGACCCTTATCATTCTGTCCTATCGTATCGCCCTCTTCACGACCACTGGAAGGAAAATCAAACATACACCATACAAATGCTGCCCAAAGATATTTTCTTGCAGAAAATTGCCGCCAAACAATTTCGTGAAGCTGTGACTGATAATTTTCATAATGACGAGCTCCATTCGGGTCAATATCGTTTAGCCAGTCTATGCTGTCCTTGTGCTGTGTTAGGGCTCCGCCACCGCCGTATTCAGAAATGCATATCGGACGTTTTTCCTTTGAATTATGGTATAAGTCAAGCCATTCTCCGAAATGTTCTGCATCGCCTGCTTCCTTATACCAACCGAAATAACGGTTATATCCTACGACATCTGTGGGAAGCTGCAAAAATCTGCCATAGAACTGATTGTCTGCATAAGTTTTCAGCCTTGTGTTGTCCTCCTTGCAGGCAAGCTCATAAAGTTCTTGGTATAGAGCAAAAATTTCATCAGACATTTGGTGAAGTTCATTAGATATTCCCCATAAGATGATTGATGGATGATTGTAATTCTGCCTGATAAGCTCAATAAGCTGCTGTTTTGCATTTTCTGCAAAGCCATCTGCAAGAATGTGACGTTCGCTTTCATCCGGAGACATTTTGTTTATAATCCCTATCTCTGTCCAAACACAAATACCGAAATCGTCACACAGTGAATATTCCTGACTGCAATGCTGATAATGAGCCATTCTTACAGCGTTGCAACCCATATCACGAATAATTCCATAATCACGTTCACGTTGGATATTTGTCATTGCCCAGCCGCTTTCAAAGCTGTCTTGATGATAGTTCACACCATGAAGAGGATAAGACTTTCCGTTAAGGAAAAAACCATCCTCAGGGTTAATATGATATGTCCTTATGCCAAAATTTTCGGATACCATATCTGTTGCTTTGTCCCCATAAAATAGGGTGACTTCGGCACGATACAGACAGGGAGAGTTTACACCATCCCACAACTGCGGAGCAGATATTTTTTTCGAAAGTGTAAGCCTGTCGCTTTCTGTATGTCCACACATCTCTGCAACAGGCTTTCCGTCCGGGGCAAAAATTACGGCCTTTGCCTCTATGTTGTTGGCGGAATCAAGCTTTATCAGTACATCAATGTCTGCACTGTCTGATGTAATATTATGTGGTGTGATGTAGACTCCGCAGGAACCACTGTCCTCCAGTGCAATGTGAACAGGTTCGGCGGCAATTAATTTAACTTTTCGGTACAATCCACCCATTTTTGTAAAATCACCCTGTTCAGTAATTGGAGCAATGTAATTTGTGGGTGAATTGTCAACAAGGACTGCGATTTGGTTTTTTCTGTCATAGTGTACATAATTCGTTATGTTTATGCGAAAAGCAGAATAGCCTCCATCGTGTTTTCCGGCAAAAAAGCCATTCACAAACACTTTAGCAGTAGTGTTGGCTCCCCCGAATTCAATGTATAGTGCCTTGCCCTTGTATTTTGTCGAAAGCTCCAAATCTCGGCGGTAACAGGTCAATCCTTTATAATAGCTGCTTGTTACACTATCAGTTGCATTAAAAGTGTGAGGCAGGCAGATCTTTTCCCATGAGCAATCGTCAAATTCGGGGGTAACTGCATCATTTTCGCTTATTCCCAGATTATATATCTTAGCAAAGCGCCATCCGTTGTTAAGTTCTATTTCAGTTCGCATAAATATTTTCCCTTAAATTATAGTTATTGTATGTTGGAAGAAATTAATTTCAATAGTATATGTTGTTTATTCTTCAGGTTTATTTCATTATATGCCAAATTTAAAATATATTCAAGAGAGGACAATACCAATAAATATACTGTGTTGTAATATTTTATCAGTCATAATTTTATGTTCCCAAGAATGAGTTTATTGAAGATAATGGGAAAACATTTTTTGTGTTCAGATTTGAAAATACCTGTAAGTTCATTGATTCTTCTACATGTTAAACACTATATATAAATTTTTATTTTGCATATGGTATTTGTTTCTTGATATATAAAGAAACTTTTATGTAGTGTGTTTTTTTAGTTGTTTAGATTGCCAAGTTTGTTGCTGTGCCACATAATTCCTTTCGTAGCTTTTCGGGGACATCCGCTGTACGCCCAAGCCTTAATATCTGCAGGAGAGCCGACGATATATGTTTCCGTATCTTCCGTAAAATCAACAATTATGCCAATCGAAGCAATATCTGCACAGCACTCAAACAGATCTATCATAACAAATACATCCCTTTCGGAAAAAACGAATGAAATCAGACAAACAAATCTTATAGATTTATTATATCATATTACACATATTTCGTCAACGAATAATGCGATTTTATCTGTATTTGTATGTTATTTGCACGCAAGAGAGTAATGATTGG
This sequence comes from uncultured Ruminococcus sp., assembly GCA_949299215.1. Taxonomy (GTDB): domain Bacteria; phylum Bacillota; class Clostridia; order Oscillospirales; family Ruminococcaceae; genus UMGS363. The sequence continues at coordinate 7,387 of CASFZT010000020.1, read as the reverse complement.
AGTAATATAAAAGAAGCGTGAGTTTTTGCTCACGCTCCCCGGTAAATTGGAAGTTTCTAAACCATATCTCATTACAAAACAATTGGTATGCAGAATTATATATGGTTTTAAAATCACCAATTTTCAAGAAACCATATTTTTATATAAACCCATTTCGCTACTCATAATAAAAACTTTGTTACAGCCTGTGTTTCTTGAAATATTAAGCTTATGAACAGCACATCTCACAGCAGACAATCTATTCCAACATAAACAGAAATGCCGACAAGCTTAAAATCATGCTTTCAAACCCATTTTTTAGCAAACTTTTGTTCCGATTCGTTTTTATTTTTTATATGGTATTCATCCAAACCCTCATATCGTTCTCGCCGCGATTACCCCATGTGTAATAGGGGATAGCGACCGCATCACACGGAGTAAGTTTTTCAGCTTCGCAGCTGTAAAGATCGTCGCAGTCCTCTGCACGGAAAGCTTTTGCTGTGAGCTGTATCGTTCCACCGAGAAGATCGGGTTCAAATTCGCCGGCAAAAGGCTTCTGACTCCTGTCAATGCGTATCGACCTTACATCGTCATTGTCCGTGCCCTCAAAGCAGTAAACGAGAGGACCTCTCATAAGCGCTGTCATTCCCGTAAGTCTTGGAACTTTGTTTGACGCTTTTACATATCTCGGAGTTCCGTCAAGGGCAAGCTCGATCTTAGCTTTTTCGTCTACATCAATGTAAATATATCCATTCTTGGGAATGACCGAAGTAACCTTGCCGTTGACTTTGAGCGAAAATTCCCTGCTCCATTTCGGTATGCGTACAGCGACTTTTCCGCGGCCCGAAATGTTGTATTTTATCGTCATATCATAGGGATAAGAGGTCGTACATTCAAGCTTCATTCCGTTTGAAAAGCTTACTTTTCCCGATGTGAAAAGGTGACAGTAAGCAGTATCACCCTTTTCGCCGTAAGCATATTTTCCGATAGAGCCGATGAGCCTTGCTGCGTTCGGAGGACGGCATGCGCAGGCATACCACTTCGGGCGTGAAGGGAGAACATGTGAATGTGTGCAGGCTTTTCCCGAAATGCCGATGTCAACTTCAAGCGGATTTACATAGAAAAAGCGTTTTCCGTCAAGCTGCATTCCTGCGAGGACGGTGTTGTAGAAAACAAGCTCCATAACATCGCCGTATTCGCCGTTTATCTCGTTTTCAAGCATCTTTTCCGCAAAGAATATCAAGCCGATCGCTGCGCAGGTTTCGGAGTAAGCCGTATCGGGCGGCAGGTCGTAGTCAACTGTGAAGGCTTCGCCCTGAACGGTCGAGCCTATGCCGCCCGTTATGTACATTTTTCTGTGGACGATGTTTTCCCACAAGCGGCGGCAGGCTGCAAAAAGCTCTTTGTCCTCTGTTTCGGCGGCGAGGTCAGCCATTCCCGTGTAAAGATATACCGCGCGGACAGCGTGCCCAACAGCTTCGGTTTGTTCACGGACAGGCTTTGCACTCTGTCGGTAATCATTGCTCCAAGGGTCGCTGTTCCAAACGCTCCAACTGCGCTTTTTCGCTTCTCTCGCCCAAAAGTCGGGAGCTTTTCCTCGCTCGTTGATAAATTTTTTGGCAAGTTCAAGAAAATGCTTGTTTTCGGTAAGACGGTATAATCTCAGCAGGGCAAGTTCGATCTCGGGGTGTCCGGGAATACCCTCGGTATTTTGCATGACGAAACGATCATAGATGCACTCGGCGTTTTTTACGGCAATGTCAAGAAGCTTTCGCTTTCCCGTTGCTTCGTAATAAGTGCAGGCGGCTTCGATGAGGTGTCCCGAGCAGTACAATTCATGACCCTCGAGCAGATTTGTCCAGCGCTTTTCCGTGTCCTTTATAGTGAAAAATGTGTTGAGATAGCCATCCTTGTCCTGCGCATCGGCGATAAGGTCAATGAGCCCGTCAGCCTGCCGTTCGAGGTTTTCATCAGGCTTGTCTGCAACCGCATAAGCCGCTGCTTCGAGCCATTTGTAAGCATCGCTGTCCTGAAAGACCATTCCGTAAAAGCCGTCCCCGGGGTCTTCACCTCTGAGAGCCTTTGCGGCGTTGATAAAGTTGGCGGCAACGTGGCTCTTTTCCGCACCGTCAGCCTTGTCCCAAAGCACACTGTACTGATATGGAATGACAGTGCTGCGGACGATATTCTGATATTTTTCCGTAAATCCCGATGCCTTGTATGAAGTAACGGGAATTTGATTCTGTGTTTTCATAAGCTTGCTCCTCCTTGTTGACTTTTGAGTTTATATGTATTATAATACTATAAAACAATATTTTAAATGGAGAAAAGTTCTGATTATATGGAGAATATTATTGCACTTGTATCAGTGAATGAAAAAACTCTGCCACTTGTATCCGACTGTGACATACTTACGGCTACGGATAGCTTTTATCATATGGACAGAACGGCAGATTTTAACGTTATGATACTTGTTACGGACGGTGTGATGTATGTATCGGAGAATGACATTGATTATGAAATAGGGGCAGGAGAATTGCTTTTCCTGAAAAATGGACTGCGCCACTTTGGAAAGATTGAAACTCTCAGAGGGACACGCTGGATATATGTCCATTTTTCTTTGCCTGATGAAAAAGGAACAGAGAGAGTTTATCTCCCGAAGAAAACGTGCGGATTGGCGGGCAGTATTATCGAAGAAAAGCTTTATATGCTGTGCAAAGCCTTTCACAGCTCGAAAAAAATGCGGAAGCTTCGCACCAATGCACAGCTTTATGATATCCTGCTCGACCTATGTTTGGAACAGTCTGAGGGTGAGAGCGTCATGGATAAAATATGTGCTTTCCTTGACACGCGGACGGACATGGACTTTTCAAAAGCACTCATAAGCGAACAATTCTATCTGAGCTACAGCCGTCTTGCAGCAGAGTTCAAGCGTGAAAAAGGCATTTCAATGGGGCAGTATCACAATGCCGCAAGGATGAAAAAAGCCTGTCATCTTCTGCGTTCAACATTGATGTCGGTAGGTGAGATAGCCGATGCACTCGGATTTGCCGATATGCTTTATTTCAGTAAGAAATTCCGTGCTTATGTCGGAGTTCCGCCTACCGATTACAGAAAGCAGATACAGACAAAATATTGATGGTTAAATATTCCTTTGAACAAGTCAATATATTTTTCCGCACGATCGTGGTTGCCATTTACGGACAACCCGATTTTTTTATGAAAATCACGCTGACAGAGCTTGAACTTAACGAATAGAAAATAGATTATATAGTTTTTTACGATATTGGCGTATTCGGATACATCGTAGTATTCAGATAATTCTTCCGGAACAGCATTACAGCTTCCGTCACATAAAGCGTCGGCATTGCACAGTCTGTTGCTCAGTTCCATAATTTCGTTCAGTTCACGCTTCACTTTCATAAGGCGGTTTATATCCTTGACGAGATTGCCAAGTTTGCTGCTGTGCCGCATAAGTCCTTTCGGAGCTTTTCTTGGGCAGCCGTTGTATGCCAAGCCTTAATATCTGCAGGAGAGCCGACAATATATGTTTCCGTATCTTCTGTAAAATCAACGATTATGCCAACCGAAGCAATATCTGCGCAATGTTCAAAAAAATTCATCAAAAAAGTTTATTCCTTACCATATAAAGTTGTTTTTCAAATTATCATTCTTGGAAATTTTCCTGTACTCACTCGGTGTGATCCCTGTTCTTTTTTTGAATATCTTCATAAAGCATATCTCATTTCCGTATCCGCAGAGGTCGGATATTTCCTTAACGGTCATATCGGTGGTCGAAAGATAATATTGTCCTGTCTTGATCTTTGCGGATAAAATATCTTCATAGCAGCTTATCCCGAATTTCCGTTTGTATATTGCCTGAAGATATGACGGACTCAGATTCATTTTTTCAGCAAGCTGATATATATTGCTGTAGCTCCCTGCATTGCTGTAAATATCGGTGCGGAGCATTTCAAGAGCGGAAATGCGGCTTTTATCGCTGTCAGGATTTATGCTGCTTTCGGATATTTTCATAAGTATCATCTGCATAAGCATATTTTCGTACTGTTTCCTGTTGGTCGAACCGGCTACATTTTCACGGCATAATATCGTAAGCAGCTCTTCAATTGCAGGAATATCCGCCGAGGTGATAAGCGTGTCAGTTTTTATCCCATTCATAAGCTCGGTATCGTCCGTATCAAAATGAACAAAGTGATTAACATAACTTCCGCACAGAGTTTTGTAATGCTGCATTGTTCCCTTGCTGTATAAAATGAGGCTGTCGGGAGAAACGGTTATTTCTTCGCCGTTTTGTATCAGAACAGCGGAGGTCTTGAAGATAACAAGAAGATCATCTCCCGAACCATCCGGTCTGTATATTTCAAAATTTCCTTTGTGTCTTACGTTCTGACAGACTGTGTTTATACTTATCATATCATCACCTCAAAGTACGAACGGTTAGTATAATAATATTATAAGTCATTGCAATACCAAAGTCAATGACTTATACTGATAATATAATAATTCAGTATGCGGCGGAGGTATAATATGAAAAAAATATCAATGGTAATAAATGCAGACGACAGGCTCGGACATATCTCTCCCGAGATATACGGACATTTTTCCGAGCATCTCGGAAGATGTATCTACAACGGTATATATGTGGGTGAAAATTCACCTATTCCGAATACAGACGGAATAAGGAATGATATCATTGAGGCGTTCAGAAATATAAAAGCTCCCGTTTTCCGCTGGCCCGGCGGCTGCTTTGCGGAAGAATATCACTGGCAGGACGGTATCGGCGAAAAATCTCTGCGCCGAAAGATCGTGAACACGAACTGGGGCGGAGTTACGGAGGATAATTCTTTCGGTACACACGAATTTATGCGCTTCTGTGAGCTTGTTGGCTGCAAGCCTTATATAAACGGCAATGTTGGCAGCGGCAGTGTTCGTGAAATGTCCGAATGGATAGAATATATGACCTCAGATGCGGAATCGCCTCTCACAGAGCAGAGAAAGAAGAACGGCAGAGCCGAGCCGTGGAAACTCGAATACCTCGGTGTCGGTAATGAAAACTGGGGCTGCGGAGGAAATATGCGTCCCGAATATTACGCCGACGTTTATAAAAGGTATCAGACGTTCTGCCGCAATTATTCTGGAAACAGACTTTACAGAATAGCCTGTGGTCCAAGCTCTGCCGACTATAACTGGACAGAAGTTATGATGAAAAATCTTGACAGCAATAATGTTGATGCTATCGACCTGCATTATTATACGATGCCCGTATGGCCCGAAATGGAATCAGCTACCGATTTTGACGATGAGCTTTATTATAAAACTATCGCTGCAGCGAACTTTTCCGATGAGCTTATCACAAGACATTCGGAGATAATGAATCGCTATGATCCCGAAAAGAAAATAGGACTTGTAATAGGCGAGTGGGGCTGTTGGCATAAGGTAGAAGAGGGCACGAACCCGGGATTTTTATATCAGCAGAATACTATGCGTGATGCTATCGTTGCTGCAATAGAGCTGAATGTTTTTAACAGACACAGCGACCGTGTTGTAATGGCAAACCTTGCACAGGCGGTGAATGTTCTCCAATCGGTCATTCTTACAGAGGGCGATAAGATGATAAAAACGCCTACATATCACGTTTTTGACCTTTTTAAAACGCATCAGAACAACGAGGCAGTTTACTGCTATACGCAGAACGAAAATATGTCGGAAGGTAAAAATGCTCCGATGATCTCGGTTTCCGCATCGGTGAACGAAAAGAGTATGACCGTTACCGCTGCAAACTGTTCGCTTACGGAAGAGGCTGCTGTTGAATGCAGCATTTTCGGATTTAAAGCATCATCGGTTTCGTGCAGGATACTTACAAACGAGGCGCACAGCTATAATGACTTCGACTGTCCCGACAGAGTGAGCATTACCGAGCATACGGCAGTCATCAAGGATAATGTTTTAAAGCTGAATATTCCGCCTTGTTCTGTTGTGGAATGTGTTGTTGACTAAATATTGGTGCATATTCACAGTGCATTTCGTCTTTATAATAAAAATATAAGCATAAGAGCTGCGTTTCATTAAAGAAGCGCAGCTCTTTGTTTTATAAAGCCATAATATGTTGGGCATATCTATCATAACAAATACGCCCCTTTCGGAAAAAAACAAATAAAATCCGACAAAAAATTTATGGATTTATTATATCACGATTTGCACATTTCGTCAACGGATAGTGTGGAATTATCTGTATTTGTGCAATGTTTGCACGCAAGGGTGTAATGGTTGTAGTAATGCAAAAAAGGAGCGTGAGTTTTTGGCTCATGCTCCCCGATAAGCCCGGAATAGCTTTAAACTTTTTTCAATGTTCTTTAAGTAATCGTTCCATTTTGTAACGCTTGACAACTGCTCCGTTTGACATTTTCTGTTCAATCATAGCAGTTACCTCAAAACCACACTTTGTATAGCATTGTTGAGCTTGCATATTGCTTTGGTCTGTATAAAGTCCAATAGAAACATATCCTTGTAGCTTTAAATTTTCTATAAGATTGTTTATGACATACTGACCTATGCCACTATTTTGATATTTGGGAAGCAAAGCTATCATTTTTATATATGCTTTTTTCTCATTGGTGGATAGACCGTTTATTCCCAACCAACCGATGGGCATAGAATCATCAAAGATAATAAAATCTTCTTCGTCGGCATCCTGCTCCCATTCAGAGATAGCGTCAGTCCAAACCTCAATTGTTGTAGGAACTTCATTCAAAGAAGTAAGGACAGATTCGTTATTCATAAGTTCTTGAAGAAATTGAGAATCTCCTTCATTCACTTTAATAATCTTAATATTTTTCATTTCTATTTCTCCTTGCACAATTCCGATTTGGTCGAGCAGTTTATCTACCTAATTTATTCCATTATACCCCAAAATATAAATATAGTCAAGAGGGAACAAACAGATTTATCATAACAAATACGCCCCTTTCGGAAAAAGTCGAATGAAATCCGCCCCAAAAATTTTATAGAATTTTTATAACATGTTTTGCACGTTTCATCAACGAATATTGCGGAATTATCTGTATTTGTATGATATTGGCACGCATAGGCTTAATGAGTTACTCAAAACAAAAAGTATGAGGTCGAAACGGCGTTTTCGGAAATTTTTAATGTATAATGGGAACAAGCTCAGAGGAAAAATCCCAAGAGCCGAACAAAAGAATATGGAGGTGCTGCTAATGAACAGCAGAGAAAATCTGCCGATGATGTTATCGGCAAACGACATTCAGACAATGGGCTTCACCCGTACTATGGCGTACAATATCCTTAATCGTGAGGACGTGCCTGTTGTGAAGATCGGCAGTCGGAAGTTTATTCAGAGGGATAAGTTTTTCGACTGGCTGGACAG
>CASFZT010000019.1 GCA_949299215.1 uncultured Ruminococcus sp. | reverse complement strand
TTTCACTTAAACCGTGATTTCTGTTTGCCATAATAGTTTACCTCCACTTTTATTTGTGGTTATTATTGGCATTTACACGGTTCGTTATTCAGCCTCATACGTTATGATTTAAAGGTCCTATACCGTGGCCCAGATCAAGACTGCTTTCTATTGCGGCAGTAAGATATTTTTTAGCATTTTCCACACTTTCGGGAAGGGCATTTCCGAGTGCAAGTCCGCAGGCTATTGCAGCGGAAAGCGTACATCCGGTACCATGTGTGTTTTTGCTGTCAACACGTGCTGCCTCAAAGCGATATATCCTGCCGCCGCTGTACAGAATATCAATCGAACGTTCTCCCGGCAGATGCCCACCTTTCAAGAGGACACCGCCTGCGCCTGTTTCATGCGAAAGCTGTTCTGCTGCGCTGTATATGTCGCTTTCATCGGAAATTTTACTGCCGCACAGATATTCCGCTTCCGGTATATTCGGAGTAATAAGTGCCGACATGGGAAAAAGCGTACTTTTCATAAGCTGTACGGTATCCTCCGACACAAGACGTCTGCCGCTCGTGGATATCATCACCGTGTCGACAACGATATTCTTCACGCCATATTTTTGCAAAAGCTCCACCGCTTTTTCAAGCAATTCTCTGTTTGGCATCATACCTATCTTAGCCGCATCGGGGAGAATATCTTCGAGTACCGCTTCAAGCTGTCTGCCAAAAAAGCCGCTTTCCACTTCAAGCACATCGCTGACTCCAAGTGTATTCTGTGCGGTAAGCGCAGTTATAACGCTCATACCGTAAACTCCGTATGCGGCAAAGGTTTTCATATCCGCCTGGATACCTGCTCCGCCGCTAGGATCAGAACCTGCGATCGAAAGCGCTGTTTTCATATAAGCTCCCGTGACCTTTCTTTAAGCATTTTTGCAGCCATATACGGATCGTCGCTTTTCATTATTGCGGAAACAACGGCTATTCCCGAAATTCCGCATCCCTCAAGCACACCGCAGTTATCATAATTAAGTCCGCCTATCGCACAAACGGGGATTTTTACCGCTGCGCATATATCCTTTAAAGTCGAAACCTCGGTAATCACCGTCACGACCTTTGTGTTAGTCGGATATATCGCTCCAACACCAAGATAATCCGCTCCGTCACGCTCTGCCTCAAGCGCTCTTTCCACGGTTTTTGCGGTTGCGCCGACTATCTTCTCCTTACCCATTATCTCACGTACCTTCGCAACGGGTATATCAGCACTTCCAACGTGAACGCCCTCCGCACCGCATGCAAGTGCAATATCCGCACGGTCGTCAATAATAAGCGGCACTTTATATCTTTCCGTCACCCTTTTAACACCGCACGCAAGGTCAAAATATTCCTTTCCGCTTCGGTTCTTTTCTCTTAACTGGACGACCGTTGCACCGCCCCTGCAAGCCTTATCCACAGTATCAAAAAGCTTTTCGTCCGAAACGCCGGTGCTGTCAGTAATAAAATACAACGTAAGATCGGGAGTTCTCATATTTCTTTATACCTCGCATTTTGCATATTCATATTAAATAATCCGTCTATAATACCGCCGTGAAAGCGGCTTATGCTTCCTTTGCATATTTCTGCGGCATATTCACCGGCAATTCCCATTGCAACAGCCGCCGCAACCGACGCTTCAAGCGGTTCCGCAACTGTCAGGAATGCGCCTGTGACCGCACCGAGCAGACAGCCTGTACCCGTAACAAGACTCATATACTCATGTCCGTTTTCTGCGGCATATGTATGTTCCCCGTCCGAAATAATATCCGTTTTTCCCGACATAAGCACTGTCGTATCAAACATTTTTGCGGCATTTTGTGCAATACCTGCACGTTCCGAAAGTCCGCCGTTATCGCCGGAATCTATACCCTTTGCGTGATGCTCAAGTCCGCACAAGGCACGTATTTCCGACTCATTGCCTTTTATTATACAAGGCTTGCAATTCTCAATAAAATCAAGTAAAAAATTAAGTCTGAGCTTACTGCACCCTACACCCACCGCATCTATGATACATGGGATATTTTTTTCAGATGCCGCTTTTCCTGAAGCCCTGATAGCTGCCATTCTGCTGTCCGAAATATTTCCCAAATTGACAACAAGTGCGTCCGAAGCCGCTGTAATCTCGGCAGCCTCGTCCTTATGCTCCGCCATTATCGGCTTTGTCCCCATTGCAAGCAGGGCATTTGCGCAGTCATTTATCGAAATATGGTTTGTAATGCAATGCACAAGCGGTTTTTCATCTTTAACTTTTTGCAGAAGCCGTGTCAGCTCTTCTTTGCTTATCATAAACCTTCGCTCCCAACGAATGTTGAAATTTTGCAAGCATACCTGTCTTTGACAAAGCCGTCAGGAAGATAAACGCTATCGTTCCGCCTATAAGTGTTCCGCCTATAAACGACGGCACGTAAAACAACCATGTAAGACCTGTCTTGCCCCATATAAACGTCATCACCGGATAACTTGCAAGCGCACCTATAACGCCCGTACCTATTACCTCGCCTATCACGGCACAGATAAGCTTTCCGCCGGATACCCTGTAAAAAACTCCAGATAAAAACGCTCCGAACACTGCACCCGTAAGCGCAAGCGGCGGTATTCCCATAAACGCCATTCTTATAATTCCTATAAGAACGGCGCACAGTAACGAATACCAGGGTCCCAGCAGTACCGAGCATACAATGTTGATAAGATGCGCCATCGGACACATTCCCTCAACACGGAGTATGGGTGAAATAACCACGCCCAGCGCCACAAGCATGGCAAGCACGGTCATTTTCAGCAAAGCGATTCTTTTAGTCATAAATATACTCTCCTTTCATGATCTACGGAGAGTTCTGCGGCAATCGTAAAGGCAGACTCGCCCGTAAACCGGACGGTCGAGACTCAGAAGTCTCCTCTCACCTTGAAACACAAGTTCCCTCGCAGAAGTATTTTTCAAGACCCCGGACGCTCCTCCGCAGCCTTGCTATTCTTAGTGCCGTAAACAGCACACGAATACCTGTTATTATTTTTCCGTACAGAATTCTACTTTTTTTCCTTCAAGTATCATATTTGTAGTTCTTACGGCGCACATCTTTCCGCACATTGAACAGGTATGTCTGTCGGACGGCGGTGTGCTTTCAAAATATCTTCTTGCCTTTTCCTCGTCAACGGCTATCTTGAACATTTCCTCCCAATCGACCTTATGACGTGCCTCTGCCATTTTATTGTCAAGATCACGTGCATGAGGAACGCCCTTTGCAATATCCGCCGCATGAGCCGCAATTCTTGATGCAATAATACCTTCCTTAACATCGTCTGCATCGGGAAGTCTTAAATGCTCAGCAGGTGTTACATAGCAAAGGAAATCCGCTCCGTTTGCAGCAGCTATTGCACCGCCTATTGCAGATGTGATATGGTCATATCCGGGGAAAATATCCGTAACAAGAGGTCCCAGCACATAAAACGGTGCTTCATGGCATATTCTTTTTTCCATCTGCATATTTGCGGCAATTTCGTTCATCGCCATATGTCCCGGACCTTCGATCATGACCTGCACGTCCTTTGCCCATGCTCTTTCGGTAAGATATCCAAGCTCAATAAGCTCAGCGATCTGTCCTGCATCCGTACTGTCATCTATACATCCCGGACGAAGTGCATCTCCAAGGCTTATTGTAACGTCATATTCTCTGAGTATATCAAGCACCTCATCATAATACTCAAAGAACGGATTTTCATTTCCGGTCATTTCCATCCATGCAAAAAGGAGTGAACCTCCTCTTGAAACTATATTCATTTTACGCTTATCACGCTTGAAAGCTTCTATTGCACGGCGGTTTATACCTGCATGGATAGTCATAAAGTCCACACCCTCCTCTGCATGAGCTTTTACAACCTTCAAAAAGTCCTCTGCCTTAATTTCAAGCAGATCCTTTTCAAGATAGCCTATTGCGTCATACATTGGCACCGTACCTATCATTGCAGGCGACATTTCAATAAGCTGACGTCTGAACATATTGGTCTTGCCATAATTAGAAAGATCCATTATAGCTTCTGCGCCGAATTTAAGTGCGGTCTTGACCTTTTCCATCTCGGTATCGTAATTTTTGCAGTCGCCGGATATACCAAGATTGACATTTATTTTTGTTCTCAAACCCTTGCCTATACCCTCAGGGCAAAGCGACTTATGATTAATATTTGCGGGAATTGCGACCTGTCCCTTTGCGACAAGCTCGCATATTTTTTCGGGAGTTGTATACTCCTTTTCGGCTACAGTTTTCATTTCGGGAGTAATAATTCCCTTTTTTGCAGCCTCCATCTGTGTTTGATATTCTTTCATATGTACCTTCCTTTCAAACAAAAAAACAGCCCATGGAAAATACTCCATAGGCTGTACAATAATTATTATACATACAATTTCCTACGGCGGCATTATCCGCATCAGGTTTAAGGGTCGGAGCTTACATCTCCCTCTCAGCCGCTCACAGCAGCTCCCCTATTGAATTATTCTTTTTATATTTTATCACATCTTTTTACATCTGTCAAGAGCTTATTCGTCAATCAAAACGTCCTCGGCAACATCATCACCATCGCCATAATCATCATAATCACCGTATGCCGGAACAGCCGATGTATCCTGACGCACAGTAAACTCCGAAACAAGATTTTTAAGAAGCTCTGCCTGACCGGAAAGCTCTTCGGAAGCTGCGGCAGACTCTTCTGCGGTAGCGGAATTGTTCTGTACGACGCCGGATATCTGCTCAATGCCGACCGTGACCTGCTCAACTGCATCAGCAGTAGATTTTGAAGCGGCAGATATCTGATCGCTGAGCTTAGCGACATGTGCGGCTTTTTCGGAAACCATGTTCATCTTATCCGCAGCCTCGCTTACAAGACCGCTTCCTTTTTCTATTGCCGCTACCGTACTTTCAATAAGCTTGGTGGTATTCTTTGCAGCCTCGGCGCTCTTTGACGCAAGATTTCTCACTTCGTCCGCAACTACTGCAAAACCCTTGCCTGCCGCACCTGCTCTTGCAGCCTCAACTGCCGCATTAAGTGCAAGGATATTTGTCTGGAATGCAATATCCTCGATCGTCTTAATGATCTTTTTGGTTGCTTCGGAAGAGGAGCTTATCTCTTCCATTGCTTCAACAAGCTGCTCCATCTGCTTATTTGCCTCTGCCATTTCCATACCTGCATCATTTGTCATATCGGTAGACTTCTTCGCATTTTCGGCATTTGTATTGACTTCATCTGAGATCGTATGTATAGTAGCAGCAAGCTCCTGTATTGAGGATGCCTGCTCGGTCGCACCCTGTGAAAGAGCTTGTGCTCCGTCCGATACCTGCGCCGAACCTGCAGCCACCTGATTTGCAGCTTCATATATATTCTTTATGACCATATCAAGCTTTACTATAAACTCACGCATTGAAATAAGTATGCTTTCAAAATCTCCGGCATAAAGATTTTCATTTTCGGTATCCGCAGTAAGATCTCCTTCCGCAAGACGTGAAAGGAATTTATCAATATCATGTATAACGGACTTATTCCTGCTGGCAAATACTCTCATGGATTCCGCAAGCTCACCTATCTCATCATCCGAAACATATGTAATGTTAACATCAAGATTACCTGCCGCCATCTGATTTGCAGCCTTCTCGACCTGTGAAACGCCATTGACGATATGCCTTGTCCTTATACCTGCAAGTGCGATACCTACAATAATATTAACGATGCTGAACACCACAAGTATTACTATTATCAGTTGTATTTCGTCGACGCTGTCTGTATAGACAGTACTTGATTCATCAAGAGTATATTCAATTATACTGTCGATAAGTGCATTAATTTTTTCGATCGAAAGGCTTAACTTATCTGTATACAATTCATATGCAACAACATCATTATTGCTCTTGCAGTCCGGCATGATCTCATCACGCAGACCTTTTACAACTTCAAGCTCCTCTTCAATTGCGGCTACCTCTTCCGACATCTCGCCGCCAAGCGTTTTCTTCAGTACGGACATAGCTTCTTCGACGGCTGTAAAATCATTGTCGATCTCCTTAAATGCATGGTCGATCTTATACATACTGTCACAGGCAATGGCATCAAGAATATCCTTTTCCAAATTATTTACTTCAAAATTAACATTTTCCGCCGCTATTGAATTCTGTACCGACTCGTTATAAAGTATTCCGAGATTTTGGCGCAGTCTTAACATTGAGATTATCGATCCGATTTGAATTATCATCATCAAAGCAAGTATTACTCCAAATGAAATAATCATTTTTACCGAAAGCTTCATTTTTTTAGTTTTCATTTCTCTTTCCTCCGATTGCTTAATATTTTAAGGCAATACCGCACAGAGCTTGTGCGAAAGATGCGAGTCAGATTTCGTGCAAAGCCGTCATGCGGGCTTTGTGCGGTGCTGCCTTGATTGTCCAAGAATATGATATCAGTGCCTGAATTTTTTCAGCCTTTGCTTTTCGCTGAACATTTCCTTATCGGCTATCGACATTGGTTTTTCAATATTTGAAAACTTTGATATGTCTCCATAAAATGACCCCAGACTTACGGAAAGCGTATACTCTCCGCTGCAGTCATTAGCCTCGTTTAATAAATACATACGTATCTGATTTTTCAGCAGCTCTATCTCACCGTCGCCGTAATCCCCGGTATCTATCAGGATAAACTCATCGCCGCCTATTCTGAAGCATATCTTGTTTCCGCCGCAAGCCATTCTGAAAGCAGAAGCCGCAGCTTTTATTGCCGCATCGCCTTCAATATGTCCGAACGTATCGTTTATATATTTCAGTTCATTCAGATCGCCGAGTATAATGAGCATATTCTTACCATTCTTTTTGGCATTGTTAAAAATTTCATCGGCATATAAGTTAAAACCGTTACGGTTGTATATCTTTGTCATATTATCTATCGTTGCATTTTCTCTCATATGCCTGTACATCATTTTCAGTCTTCGCTGACGGCGCAGACTTTCAAGTGAGCTGTTCACATATTTCATCCATATGCGGTAACTGCTGTCATAGGATTTTATCTCCCTGCCGTATGAGATAGCGGCATATCCGAAGCATCGGTCATTGAAATGGAGCGGCGTGAATATATACGTGGTAGGATAATCACGCTTATTATATATATTCGGCAGCATTTCCGCAAGGCTGAATTTATGTGTAATGTCAATATGCTCATTCTCGGGAGTATTGCCATGTTCAAGAACCAGGTGCATTTTATCCGAATAGCCGTCTTTTATAAAATTCTTGCCATGCTCATCCTCTCCGAGGTTATCCCAGTTATCACAAAGACAGACATAAAATCCGTCAAACTCGCCAAGCTGATATGTAAACCAATTCATTACCCAGAAATACTGGTTCAAGTCCGTTTCGGAAAGCAGCCCCTCCAGCATATAGTTATATGAAGAGCCGCTGTCTATGATAAGGTCGTCATTACGCCATTTCTGTGTCAGCTCGTTTTGTTTTTCGCTGAGGCATACATTGCAGCCGCAGCTTTGTCCGACAAGTATCTCATCCGGATATTCAGGCTCGGGACATTTTTCCCCGGTAAGCATCTGATGTACTTTATTCACTGCGCAAGCACCGGTAACATCGGACGGTATCACGGCAGATGTAATGCACGGATAATAATTCACTCCTGCCGGGATAGAGTCATATCCGGTAACAATAACGTTCTCCGGCACTCTTATGCCTTTTTTCTTGAACACCTCGCAAATTCCTATCGCCATTGTATCACTTCCGCACGCAATTGCCTGCGGAAGCGGTCTTGGAGCTTCAAGCAGATTTTTTACTATTTGCTCGCCACAGTCATACCAAAAATTTCCATAAAACACTCTGCTGTTATCTATTGTAAGGTTATGCTCAAGCATTGCTTCGTAATACCCCTCAAGGCGCTTTACCGCATGAGGGTGCCCCTTGAGTCCGGTAACAAAAGCAATATCCGTAACCTGATGCTTTTCTATAAGGTGAGAAACTATTTTCTTCACATACACCACATCATCTGTCAGCACGGATTCAAAGCCGTCAATAACTATCTCCGCAGAAACAACAGGCTTTTTGAAATCGGTTTTTATTTTATTCTCTATCTTTTCGGCAACACCCTCGATATGTATTGAATCCGGCACATAAATGACCGCATCGAGCACATCATAATTTATCATATTATAGATGTTCTGCTCACCGTATCTCCACATTTCCGACGCACCCGTCTTTATAAGCGTGGAAAAGACAAGAACATCATAATCCAGGGCATATGCACGCCTTTGCACGCCCTCGATAAATTTCCTCTGATACAGACCGTCCGCATGGGAGATTATGACTCCAATTATTTTTCGTTGTTTGTGCATAACGTAAAATCCCTCATATCCGTCACAGCAATTTTTATTTAACATTTATTATAACACACTTTTTCCGATTTGTCACCACTATTTTTACAAAAAATTATTTATTTTCAGGAAACACTTGACTATAAACATAAAAAAGCAATATAATATGTATAGCAAATATATCAAAAAATGTTTTTTTATTTCATTTTCAACTTGATTTCACTAAGTTTACACATTCGGCATTTACAATATAGCCATAGTCACAAAAGGCTTATATAAAAAATTCTGAAAGGATGTTATCATTATGTATGATTCAAATAACTACACTTATTCCAACGGCGGATTCGTTCCTACTGAACCCTCGCAGAAGCCTCCAAAAAAATCAGGCGGAAACGCAGGCAAGATAATTGCCGGAGTTCTTGCGGTCGTAATTCTCGGCGGTGCTTCCGGATATGGCGGCGCATATCTTGCAAACATGAACAGCACATCATCTGTATTATCGGAAAATGTATCCGGCAAATCAGATGACAGCTCCGAAAGTGAAACTCACTCACAGACAGAGGCCGCCGCTGCGGAAAACTCCTCTGCGGACGATACTTTCCCGACTGCTGAAACAGTAGCAAACCAATCAACAGCAGAAGGAGAAACGTCGGCAAAGGCAGCCATTGCAAAGGCTACTCCGTCCGTTGCATTCATAACAAGTGAATTTACAAAAGCAAACGAAACAGGCTCCGGTACCGGCATTGTATTTACCGAAGACGGCTATATTGTCACAAACGCTCACGTTATTACTGCCGAAATGCAGCTTACCACATCAAGTCCAAGCTATGATAACGATCCGTTCAGCAATTTCTTTGATAACTTCTACAACTTCAACTATGGCACCTACGAAACAGAAGTTGTAACCGCAGATAAAATTACCGTAACTCTTAACGATGATTCCGAATACGAAGCAAAGCTTATCGGATACGATGCAAACAGCGACCTTGCTGTTCTGAAAATAGAGGCGGACGGTCTTGCTGCTGCAGAAATCGCTGATTCTTCTAATCTTGCAATGGGCGACAAAGCCATCACATTAGGCTATCCTCTCGGTCTTGGACTTTCCGCATCCGACGGCATCATCTCCGGACTTGACAAGGAGATCACAATTGAAGTTGCCGGCAAGGCTGTTACCATGACCCTTATCCAGACAGACGCAGCCGTGAATCCCGGTAACTCAGGCGGTCCACTGCTCAACGAATATGGTCAGGTTATCGGCATAACATCTTCAAAGATTGTAAGCTCAAGCGTTGACGGCGTTGGATTTGCTATTCCCATAACAGAGGCTCTTCCTATCATAAATGAGCTTATGACTACAGGCACCGTTAAGAGCACCGTTCCAAAGATCGGTATTACAGGTACTCCTATTACATCAGCCGTACAGCGTTACTACAACCTCCCCGTTGACAGCGGCGTGCTCGTTGTAGCGGTAGAAGCAGGCTCGTGTGCGGAAACTGCCGGCATTGCCGAGGGCGACATCATCATTGCGGCAGACGGTGAGGAAGTAACCGACATGGACACACTTATTTCTCTCAAAAACAAGCACAAGGCAGGAGAAAAAATGACTCTCACTCTTGCACGCAACGATCAGAATGTTGATGTTGAGCTTGTTCTTGATGCCGAATGATAATGCTTTTACCATAAACTTGATATAAACACCATCCACCATTGCCGTATCGTTAAAACCGACGATACGGCAATGTAATTTTTCTATAATAAGGCTTATATTTATACAAATAAATTGTATATAATATCTAAATAGCAAAAAAACTCTTGCAAATTAAAACAGCGTGTGATATAATAAAATAAATATTTGTGTAAACTTATCTATGCACATTTTCGTGCAGAAGTATGTGAGATACTTGAAAGGAGGATATGTTCCGTTTTCGGGACATAATATAATATGGGCATTTGGGAAATAGTATGCGGTGTGCTTATGCTTATCGTAAGCATAATTCTTATCGTGGTCACAATCATGCAGCCACCGAAGCAGCAGGACATGAGTTCGGCAATTTCGGGCGGTGCAGGTAATTTCTACGGCAAGAACGGCGGTACAACAAGAGAAGAATCTCTGGCAGCTCTTACAAGAGTGCTTGCTATCGTATTCTTTGTAATTACGCTTGCCGCTAACATTGTCGGAAAATTAGTTGGCTGATTTAAGATACGATTGTTTCCTGTGTTTCTGTTCGCAGACACAGGATTTTTTTTACAATACAAAGGGGAACGCTATGGCTGAAATTCTGGATATATATAAAACAAGGATAAAGGAAATATTAAAACAAAATGGCAAAAAGTCCATGTCATACCACACATTATACGGAAAATGCAGAGGCAGAAAAAAAGACCCCACTGTCTTTAAAAAGGCGCTGGGTGAGCTTGTGGCACAGGGGATCGTACATGAAAAGAACGACAAATACTCTCTCGCTAAAAAGACCGATACCTTCCATGCAGTTATCTCACGCATAAACAAGACCTTCGGTTTTGCGGAAAAAGAGGACGGCACCGAAGTATTTATCCCGGGAAAATTTCTTATGGGATCAATGCCCGGAGATGTTGTTCTGATAAAGCCTCTTCCGTCCGACGGAGAATCTCCGGAGGGAGAGGTAATATCCGTACTGGAGCAGAATTTTTCCGAATTTACGGGTATCATAAAGCTTGAAGGAAAGACTATCCTCATAACCCCCGACAGCATTGCAAAAGAGGACATTATCGTAACTCAATGTGATTTTGATGTAAAAAACGGTGACAAAGCTCTTGCCGTTATATGCAGAAGAGGTACACGCCACTCGGAACACCGTGCAAGGATAACTGCCGTATTCGGCTCTTCCGAGAAGGCTTCCGTAAGTGCAGAGGCTGTTCTTTATATAAACGGCATAAGCAAGACATTTGATGAAAAGGTAATTGCCGAGGCAAAAGCCGCAGAGCAGCTTGGCATACCCTCGGACGAGGCTTCAAAACGTCTTGATCTGCGTGACGAGATCATCTTCACCATAGACGGTGCAGACACAAAGGACATCGACGACGCCATATCCGTAAAAAAGCTTGCCGAGGGCTGGGAGCTTGGCGTTCACATTGCGGACGTTTCATTTTACGTAAAGCCGCACTCCGAGCTTGACCGCTCCGCATTCCGCAGGGGCACTTCCATATACTATGCAAACAAAGTTATCCCCATGCTGCCAAAAGAGCTTTCAAACGGTATCTGCTCACTTAATCCACAGGAGGACAGGCTTGCATTTTCATGCATTATGAATCTTGATGACATGGGGCAGCTTATAAAATACAAATTCAGCAAAACCATCATACGTTCACGTGTAAAGGGTGTATATTCCGAAGTGAACCGAATACTTGAATGTATGGAAAACAATCTTGCCATACCGCAGGAATTAAGCGAAAAATACGCAGGTCTTACCGACACCATCCCGCTTATGGCACAGCTTGCCGCCATACTCACCGACAACAAGCTTAAACGAGGCGCGCCGCAGATAGAAACCACCGAAAGCAAGCTTATACTTGACGAAAACGACATCTGCATAGATGTCATGCCGCGTGAACGAGGAAAAAGCGAGCTTATTATCGAGGAATTCATGCTTATGGCGAATACGTCCGCCGCACGTCTTGCAAAGGAAAAGAACATTCCTTTTGTCTACCGTATACACGAAAAGCCTGCTTCGGAAAAGATAGAGGAGCTTCTCGACACAGCTGCACGGCTGAACATAACCGTGCCGTCATTCAAGGAAATAAAACCAAAGCATCTTTCCATGATACTTGAAAAGACAAAGGACACGCCTCTGTCGCCCATCATAAACAAGCTGGTGCTGCGTTCGATGGCAAAGGCAAAATATTCCGAAGAGCCGCTCGGTCATTTCGGTCTTGTCCTAAGCGACTACTCGCATTTCACATCTCCGATAAGACGTTACCCCGACCTTGCGATTCACCGTATCCTTACCGACTTATGCTACGAAAAGCAGACGGTCGAATATATGCAGAAGAGATATACTGCCTTTGCTCACGAAGCGTCGGCACACTCTTCCGAAACGGAGCTTACCGCCATGAAAGTCGAATGGGAATGTGAGGACTGCTACATCGCCGAATATATGGGCGCTCATATCGGCGAAGAATTTGAGGGCATGATAGTTTCGGTACAGGACTTTGGTTTCTTTGCCGCTCTGCCAAACACCGTACAAGGACTTGTACGCATAGAATCGCTCAAAAATGGTCCGTATGATTTTGACGGACATTTTACCATCACAAAATCCGGCAAGCCCGTATACACCATAGGCGATAAAGTTAAAGTGACTTGCGTAAGCACGGACGTATCCTCCGGTCAGGTCGATTTTGAGATATGTGATGAATAAACCAAGAGCCTTTGCACTTTTTGCGGTGCAAAGGCTCTTTATTTTTCAGAAGAATATCGAATCACCATTCTTACCCATATTTTCCCTGAGCTTTTCCAGATGTTCGTCATCTGCCTTAATATCCCTTTCACGGCCTTTATTGAGCACTGCAAGGGATATTATCAGCACGCCAAATCCCGTATATATAAACATGGACGGTGTATCTATGCCTGCGCTATCCTTGAATATCCACATTATTATAATGATAACGCCGATAAACAGCGACATAAAATTTAGTATCCTCTTTCGCTGCGGTTTCGGTTTATATCTTTCCTGCCTTAGTTTCATAAATACCATCTCCTCTCCCGATATTTTATGCGGTTTTGCAAAGCAAAATTTCGGACAGCAGTCAGAAAAGCACAAAACTTGCAGTTTGGAAACCTATTTTCAAATTTATGACCATAAATATTCAGCTTTCGGATTCAGCCGCTTTCTTTAATTTCTTCCTGCCGCCGGCACTTCCGCCGTCCGACATTGTAAACAGCTTATCCGTAGTAAACACCTTGACCGCCATATACATACATACCGCAAAAAACAGAAGCTGATATGCAAAACCTATCCAATACATAAGCATATCTCCGCTCATTATATTCACAAGCGCAGTATACGAATGTGTAAACGGTATCAGGAACATGATAACCTTCAGCACAGGCTGCATGGTATTGATATCCATAAACATAGTAACAAAAAATGGTATCATTGTCGCAAACATTATAGGCATTGTAAGGTTCTGGAGCGATTTTGTATCGGTTGCCATCGCACCAAGTATCAGCGACACGGAAAGACCTATCGCAACCGTAAGGAAAAGCTGCAATCCAAGCAGCACATATCCCATAGGCGTTATCATAATATCAAGCTCGATCATAGCCTGTGCTATTGAAAGAGTATCACCTATTGATTCCGCCGCAGCCATATTTGTGCTTTCCGTTATATCGGATGTAATTCCTCCGAGCATACCAAACATATACACCACAAGCCCGAGCAGCGTAACACCTGCATTAAGCAGTGCGGTTATCAAAGCCGCAACCATCTTTGCACTTAACACGGTAAGTCTTGACACCGGCGTCGAAAGCAGCGTTTCAAGAGTCTTATCTATCTTCTCGGTCGATATTGCCGTCATTATCATCTGCGACGCCATAAGCAGCAGGAAAAATATCGCCATAGGCGCTATCATTGACTGACTCATCGACACACTCTGCAATGCGCTTGCCGACACCTTTGCATATTTCTCTCCCGACACAGTATAATCAATGACCTTTGCAGGGCCATTCACACGTGCTATCTCTTCTTCGGTCAATCCGTATGACTGCAAAAGAACTTCATCGGAAGTAGCCGTCTGTATTTCCGAAACCAGATCGGCGGAAGATATTGTTGAAATAGAGCTTGAAAGTCCGGACGCATGGAACGTACCCACCACTATAATGTCCGCAGGCTTTTTATCCTCAATAACGCTCTTTCCGTAATTCTCAGGAATTATAACAAAGCTGTCCACGTCTTCAAGCTTTGCCATTTCCGCAGCATAGTCATCCGTTGCAATATCTATATAATTTATCTTCACGCTGCCGTCTGCGGTAACTCTTTCAAGCACGTCCTTTGTAAACTGACTGTCATCCTTATTGCAGACGGTTATTTCCGACGCCGAAAAGCCTTCTTCCATTGCAGAGCCAAGCACTATTCCCATAAATGCAAGTATTGAAAAGGACACTATCATACCGATAATAGTCTGCTTATTGATAAGCTCTCCCAGTTCCTTTTTCAGAAGATTACCGAACATCATTTTCAAGCACCACCCTTTCAAACACCTCTTCAAGATTTGCCGCATTGTACCTCTGCTTCAATTCCTCTATGCTTCCCGTTACCATAAGTCTGCCCTTTGACACAATACCCACTCTGTCCGAAAGATATTCTATCTCAAGCATATTATGTGATGAAAGAAGGAATGCCATATTCTGCTCTTTTGCAAGATTTTTTATCATATTTCTTATTTCAAGCGCATTTATAACGTCAAGTCCCGATGTTGCCTCGTCCATTATTGCAAGCTTTGGCGAAGTCATGACCGCTCTTGAAAGCAGAAGCTTTCTTATCATGCCTCGTGAATATCCGCCTATCTTTTCATTAAGACGATCTCCGAGTCCGCATATCTCCTTGCCCTTCTGTACATATTTCTCGATCTGAACAGGGTCAGCCGAAAAAAGTCCTGCCATAAAATAGAGATATTTTATGCCGGTCATGGTCTTATACGCACCAGCTTCATCGGGCAGGTAGGTTATATTCTGCCTTACCTTATCCGCTTCCTTTACAATACTGTATCCATTGACAAACGCATCTCCTGACGTCGGCTGGATAAGGGTCGATATCATGCGGATTGTCGTTGTTTTTCCGGCACCGTTTGGTCCTATAAGCGCAAATATTTCCCCCTCATTAACTTCAAAGGAAATTTTATCTGCCGCAAAAACGTCTTTCTTGGGATATTTCTTTGAAAGCTCCCTTACTTCAAGAACATTTGCCATCTGTTTATCCTCCGTCATTTCTTAAAATTTACAGAAAAAGTATATCACATACTTAAACAAAAGTCAATAGGTTTAGAAAAAGAGGTGTGGACACAAAGCGCATATTATAAGAAGTCAAGAATAGAAAAAGGCAATTCACG
>CASFZT010000018.1 GCA_949299215.1 uncultured Ruminococcus sp. | reverse complement strand
GGCTTTATTTGCTAGGACATGATCAATTCCATTATATCCAATATCATAGGCCCAGCCATCTCCACCAATCATCCATACAGATTTTGGTTTAATAAAATTCTTTAATGGTAATAATTCTTTAATTTTTGTCTCATCAATTACTTTTAATAATTCTTCAGCTGTCTCTGGTGTTGTATTTTCTACATAGTTTTTATAAGTTTCTTGTTGAGAGTTTTTTACTAACTTTATATTGTCTGTGATTATCTTTTTAATTCTTGCTTTCACTACTTCGTCGGCAATTTTCATACCATATCCGTATTCTGCGTTATCTTCAAACAAAGAATTTGCCCATGGTACAGAATAAGGCATTGCTGGAGTTGATGCTCCATAGATAGAAGAACATCCTGTTGCATTAGCAATAACTATTCTATCTCCAAATAGTTGCGTCACTAATTTTAAATATGGTGTTTCTCCACAACCAGCACAAGCTCCTGAGAATTCGAATTTTGGTGTTTTAAATTGACTTCCTTTTACGGTTGTCGTTGGCATTACATTTTTTTCTGTTACTTCGTTAAATAAATAATTGTATTCTTCTTTTGTTTTTTCTTCCTCTAATTCTTCTTTAATCTTCATTATTAGGGCTTTGGCACCTTTTTTTCCTGGACAAATATTTTCACATAGTCCACAACCAGTACAATCTGGAACACTAATTCCGATAGTATACATTAAATTTTGGTCTTTAATATTTGCTGGTATTAGTTTTTCTCTTAGACTGTCTGGAGCATCCATCACTTCTTTTTCATCTAATAAGAACGGACGAATGACTGCGTGTGGACATACTAGAGAACATAAATTACAGGATATACAATTTTCACTAACGTAACATGGTACGATATCTGTAATATTTCTTTTTTCTCTTTTTGTCGTTCCGGCTTCGAAGGTTCCATCTGGATTTTTAATGAAACTACTTACTGGAAGAGTATCTCCTTCCATACTACTGATAACTTCAAACATATCTTTTTTCTTTAACCATTCTTCTACATAATCTACTACTGGTAATTTTACTTGTATTAGACTGATATACAGCATCGGATTTTGATACCGATTTTGCATATGCATATGCGGACTTGCCGTGCTTTTTAATATTATACATAGCTTCATCGGCAGCAGCAATTATCTCCTCGGTCGTCTTTCCGCTTTCACGCAGGAACGCTATACCTATTGAGCATTTTATTGAAAGCTTCATACCCGTAGATTCGGACACAAAACCCTTGCCTAACACATCTATGATCTCCTGTGCTATCTTTCCGGAATCCCCGTACAGCGTCAGATTTGTAAAGCATACTACAAATTCGTCACCGCCAAAACGTCCCGCAAAGCCTCTTTCAAAGCTTATTTCCTTTATGGTATCGGCAACAAATTTAAGAACCTCGTCACCGCACGCATGACCATACTGATCATTGAAGAACTTGAAGTCATCAAGGTCAATAAACATTACCGCATCAAGCGACTTTTTTACCATTGATATCTCAAGCTCCTCCGCAAGAGATTTTAAGAACGTCTCACGGTTATAAAGCTGTGTAAGATTATCATAGCTTGCCTTATAAAGAAGATGCATCTCACTCTTCTTTTCACGGTCAATATCTACAATAACACCAACAATCTTGGTAGGATTTTCATTTCTGTCAAAGAATTTTGTAGCCTTTATCATTATCCATATAAAGTCGCCGTAAATGCTCTTTACACGATACTCGCCCTGAATAAAGTTTGCCGAATTGAGAATACGCTCAAGATCGGCAGCGTAACGCTCCCTATCATCCTTATGTACACGCAGCTTATACAAAAAGCTTTCCGTAAGGCTGTCATCTTTCGGACGCAGACTGAATTTCTTGTTGAAATTCTTTGATGTAAACACCGTACCCTTTTTATAGTTGACTTCAAATATGATATTATTTGTCATTTCAACAATAGTACGGTATCTCTGCTCACTCTCAAATATATTGTCGAACATTGAATTAAACGCATGACCTATTGTACTGAATTCGTCCTTTGTCCGAATATCAAATCTTGAATTTACATTGCCGTTTTTCTTTTCTCTGAATACTCTCAGGATTTCCATAACGGGCTTTGTAAACCATATTGCAAAAATGCATACCAGCACAATACATAAAACACATATTATAGCAGACAGCCAGTGCAGAATATTGCATAGTGCGGAAATGGTATCGTCCCAACTGAATTTATCCGTTACGGATATAAGCATCCAGCCGGAATTTGAAATTTCGGTGGTATAATAAAGCTTTTGCTTTCTTTCCACTATCTTTTCAACCATGACATTTATATAATTTTCATGATTTGCACCGCTCAGAATTGCTGCAAGCTCGTTGGAATAAGGCGAATAATTCGTGTTATTGCCATAAGGCTTCAAGGATTTATACGGATACTCAAGCACATTTCCGCCGCTGTCCATTACTGCCGCATTTGTATACTTATCAAGCTTCATGCTGTTAATGTACGACTGTATATTCATCGTATCATACACAACATACAGCACACCTATTCTTTCATTCTTTTCCGAATAAATGGACTTGGTTATCGAAAAAGCAGGCGACTCCGTATTCGAATCTATAAATATATCGGAAAAACCATTATTTTCAAGTGCAAGCGAAAACAACTCTTTATAATTTGAAAGGCGTCTGCCTATTTTCTCCTCGGCAGTAGACGCTATTACCATTCCGGAATTTTCAATTACCATTGCCTTTATCACGGAGCGATCTCCATCGGCATATAATTTGAGTTGCTCCATTACATAAGCATAATTTTCATTTTCATCAAGATTTTCAAAATTATGCTGCTCTGCCTCTTTTACATAATCACGCACATGATTCTGAATAGTAAAATGCTTCGCATTGGAGATAATAGTCTCACAATAAAAATTTATATCGTCTGCCTGATTCTTCATTGACCTTTCAACGCTGTTTACATATACTTCCGTACAATTATCCTTTATAATATTCGCAGAAACTACATTTATGATCACTATCGGTATTATTATCATCAATGAAAACACAATAATAAGCTTTGCCTTAATTATCACGCAGACACCTCTTTTCTGCCCAAAATACACATGTAAGTTAATTATACAATTATTTACAATTATTTTATACAAAATGACACGTTACCAACAATATTTTAATATTTTTTAATGTTCTTGTAAACAGTATATCAGTCATTTTGTCACAAACGCACAATATTTTTTTGTATTTTAGTGCATTTTTATGATGCTATTTCTTCTGTCCTGCATGATCGCTAACCAAAACCAGTACCATTGCCGCCAAAACCGCAGCAACAAGCACTCCCACGATTATTTTATACACCTTAGGAACCGATCTTTCCTCCTCGGACGGTTCTTCCGAAGGAGCGGTTTCCTCCGCCACATTCGTTACCCTCTCGGTAACTATTTCAGTTATCGTTTCACCGCCGTCATCCGTTCCCACGACAGAAACGGAAGTCACGATCTCGATCAGTTCATCGGTTCCGGACACTTCCGTAACGCTCGTAAATGTATCGTCCGTAACTTCAACGTGCTCCGGCTCATCCTCGCTCACCGTTGTCAACGCAGTTTCATCTGGGGCATCGGTAATTTCGTCCTCATGTATATTGCTTCCGTCAAATTCAAAAAGATATGCTGTAAGAGTTTCCATCGTATAGACAAATTCGTTATTCTCAATATCCTCAAGAGTATCTACCAGCTTTATCTCGGATGAGCTTTCATCAAATGCAAAAATGCGTGCGCTTGTATACTCGGCTTGGGAATTAATTTTCACCTTTGCCTCTTTCTGCGCAGTATCATTCTTATTTATAAATATTGCTTTCAGGGATGCATCATCATTATCATCTACCGACGCATACACCGAACTCATCGTATCTCCACCATTATCCGCATAAACGGCTATATTTCCGTAAGACGCACCCTCTCCGTCATAATTGGTGTAAAGATTTATGCCTGCCTTCTGATACTCATAATTCTCCATATCCGGTTTAAGGCACGCCATATAAACATTCTGTTCACCGAAAATACCTAACACGTCAGCCTGTGCAAGTCCGCCGCTTATATGATCTCCGCCGCCAAAGTTATACTCCGAAAACGACAGCTTTGTTCCCGGATAATACATTCTTATTGACGCCTGCACCATTGGTATGATAGGCGTATGCTGTTTATATACTATTGCAGTCGAACTGTTTTCGGTATAATTGCTGTCCCACAGCACTCTTACCGCCTGCATACGCTCCTCATTTGCGAACACGGAATCCGTACCTATTATAGGCTCAAGAATAACACTCTTTGCCTCCGAAACAAAATGCAGGTCAATGGAGTCAAGCAGACGCACACCCGCACGTTCGGACGCTGCTCTCATTTTATCAAGATAATAATCTATAAACCACGAATAGCCCTTGCCTGCATTATCCCAATCGGACGGATTCTCAAAATTTACAAACGCTTCTATTCCGCCTATTGAAGGACCGTACACAAGCGCAGTCGGGTCTATTCT
Source organism: uncultured Ruminococcus sp. (assembly GCA_949299215.1). Taxonomy (GTDB): domain Bacteria; phylum Bacillota; class Clostridia; order Oscillospirales; family Ruminococcaceae; genus UMGS363. Next base: position 10,961 of record CASFZT010000018.1, on the reverse strand, counting down.
CTTAACACAGTTCGCAAGATTGATAGAGCGTGTTATAAGTTCATCGGCATTAACAGGCTCCGATCTTACCATTGCATAATTTTCATCCCAGTGCTCAGGCTCGCTGTCAAGGAAATATCCGTTTATGCCGCCATCTGCAGCATATCCGTATGTGCTGACAAGATAGCTTACATACTCATCCATATATACCATATTATCGTGTATATCCGGCTGCATGGACAGATTGGTATTTTTATTAAAACGCACCTCCGCCCATCTGTTTGCACTATCGGTAGAGGTTATTTCACCATAACTGTCATTTGCGGCATATCCCATCATTTGCAGAGTGACATACCGTGAATCAATATTAAACATATCCGCTCTTGACATAAGCCTTTCCGTAAGCAATGCAGGCGTACTCAGCTTAGAAGAATACGGCAGTAACTCTGTACTGTTTCTGTATCCCTCCGAAGCAGTCATATTCGCAGCATTTATCTCCCAGTTATAGGATGACAGCTCCGCACCAAACTGCTTTGTGGCGGTTACATCAACACCGCTCATATCTTTCATCATGTTAAGACCATAGATATATTTGCTTATAGGAATTCTGTCTTTTTCAACGTCAATAATTACCTCTATATCGTCCGTATCCGAAATACTTGTGCCGAACATGGCTTCCGAAGTCAATTCGGACTGTGCAAGTACAAACGCAGACATCAGTGCCGCACCTGCAATTGCAGAAAAACGTTTCTTTTTTCTTGTCATGACCGCCATGCTCCTTTCTTCGGATATCCGCACCTTAAGGCAATACTGCACAAAGTCCGCTTGACGGCTTTGTACGAAATCCGCTTGCATATTTTCCGCCATATCGCACAAAAATTTCTTGACATACAACAGTATGCCTGCAAAATTTTTGCACAATCTGCAGAAAAATCTGACTTCGCATCTTTCGCACAAGTTCTGTGCGGTATTGCCTTAAATAAATTTATTATAACACGTTTTTTCACAGATTTCAAGACACCTTGCTTAAGGCAGGGTAAAATATCAGAACAGATTTAAAACAAGACCGGATATCGTACCCACAAAATAAACGACCGCCAATATAACAAGGTTTTCCTTCATATTCTTATTGGCTCTGAAAAGCACCGCAATACCTATACCCGAGCCTGCAGAAAGACCAGCTATTGCCGAGCCGAACGGTATCATTCCATCTGCATACAGCTCCGTTATAAGGACAGATGCTGCACAATTCGGGATAAGTCCTACAAGTCCCGACACAAACGGCTGAAAAACACCCATTTTACCGAGGAATTCCGCCATAGCCTCCTCGCCTGCAAAGCTCATTACAGCACCCAGCACAAGGTTTACTGCAAGGATAAAAAGACCTATCTTCACCGAATGTATCATAGCGGAATACCATATACCGTGATTTTTACAGCCGCAATCCGCACAAAACTCTTCATAATTGGGTTCATCGTCACTGCCATGCTTTATCAACGACAGAACTATATCAACAATAATTCCCGCCGCCACGGCAATTATAACCTTGGTAAGCAGCAGCTTCCAAATAAGACCGATATGCTCCGGATGTGCAAGCAGCACCGGCACAGCCTCGTCCGAAGTCGAAATAAACACGGCAATAAGCGTACCCATTGTAATAAGTCTGCCGCTATACAGATTTGCCGCCGCCGCAGAAAATCCACACTGCGGCACACAGCCGAGCAGTGCACCTCCGATTGCGCCGCCTACTTTTGCACCGCCCGTTTTCTTTAAAAAAACCTGCAGCTTTCCGCTTGCCTTATGCTCAATAAACTCCATAAGCAAAAATGCCAAAAACAAAAACGGCAGCATTTTTACCGTATCTATAAGTCCGTCAAGCAATACATCAAGCAGATCAAATCCGCCGGAATGGTCATGCCTGTGATGAACATGGGCGGTAGTAACGTCCGACATTATTTTTATAAGATCAAAATTCATACTGCATCTCCGTTATTTAATAATACATTTCATTATACCACATATAAATATTTTTAGCAAGAATAATTTCACCGAAATTCAAAAAAATAGCTATTGCAATTTGCAGCTTTTTGTTATATAATGTTATTAAATGTGAAACAATACCGAAAAAAATGCAATTTACGTATATATACGGTGTTAAAAAATGTGATTTTCAAGGCAGGATATTTACTCTGTCGCATCGGAAAGGAAGGTCGTAAAATGGCTCACCAGTTAGTCATCGTACTTGATTTCGGAGGTCAGTACAATCAGCTTATCGCAAGACGTGTCAGAGAATGCGGCGTATACTGTGAGGTCCGTTCATACAAAACTCCCATTGAGGAAATAAAGAAATTAAATCCCATGGGTATTATCTTCACAGGCGGTCCCAACAGCGTATATGACGAAAAATCGCCGTCTATATCCGTCGAGATATTTAACATAGGTATTCCTATCCTCGGAATTTGCTACGGCTGTCATCTTATGGCTCATGTTCTCGGAGGAAAAGTATCTTCCTGCATAACATCGGAATATGGAAAAACGGAAACAGTATATGACAGATCATGCATACTTTTCGGCGGTGTTTCGGATATGCCCGAAAAGGCAGTTTCATGGATGAGCCACACAGACTACATCTTGGAAATGCCCGCCGGCTTCAAAAGTACCGCTCACACGGACAACTGTCCCGTTGCAGCAATGGAAAACAAGGAAAAGAAGCTTTATGCCGTACAATTCCACCCTGAAGTAAATCACACCGAATACGGTCTTGGCATGATAGACAGTTTCCTCAAAAATGTCTGCGGCTGTATCGGCGACTGGACAATGGGAAACTATGCAAAGACTGCAATTGAGGATGTCAGAAACAAGGTCGGAAACGGAAAGGTACTTCTTGCACTCTCCGGAGGTGTTGACAGCTCCGTTGCTGCCGCTCTTCTTTCAAAGGCTGTAGGAAATCAACTCACCTGTATTTTTGTTGACCACGGCTTTATGAGAAAAAATGAAGGCGACGAGGTTGAGGCGGCTTTTGCGGACTGGGACATAAACTTTGTTCGTGTAAACGCAAAGGATCAGTTTATGGCAAAGCTTAACGGAGTATCCGACCCCGAAACAAAGAGAAAAACCATAGGCGAGGAGTTTATTCGTGTATTTGAACAGGAAGCAAAGAAAATAGGCGCTGTTGATTATCTTGTTCAAGGTACTATCTATCCCGACGTTATTGAAAGTGGCGCAGGTGACGCTGCGGTCATCAAATCACATCACAATGTAGGCGGTCTGCCCGATTATGTTGATTTCAAGGAAATAATAGAGCCTTTAAGACTTCTTTTTAAGGACGAGGTACGTGCGCTCGGCAGAGAGCTTGGACTTTCAAATGTTCTTGTTGACCGTCAGCCGTTCCCGGGACCGGGTCTTGCGATAAGAATTATCGGAGAGATCACGGACGAAAAGCTTAAGATACTACAGGACGCAGACTATATCTTCCGTGAAGAGATCGCAAAGGCAGGTCTTGACAAGAGTATACACCAGTATTTTGCCGTACTTACAAATATGCGCTCGGTAGGCGTTATGGGCGACGGCAGAACATACGACTACACGCTCGCTCTTAGAGCTGTAACCACCACCGACTTCATGACTGCGGACTTTGCAAAGATACCATACGATGTTCTTGAAACTGCGTCCTCACGAATCGTAAACGAGGTCAAGTCCATAAACAGAGTAGTGTACGACGTTACCACAAAGCCGCCGGCTACGATTGAGTGGGAGTGATCTGAACGGGTTATGAGGTGCCGAAAAACCCAGTGTTTATGCGGGTTTGCGGACATCACCTAATACTCAAATCACTTGTGCAACATCTTTGCAACATCTCCTTAAAAAAAAGATTTTGCAACAGATGAAATAATGATAAGTGGATTTGATGTTAAACTACAGAGGGAGAAATTAAATATGGCAGATTGGAACTCTACACAATACTTAAAATTCAAAAATGAACGCACACAGCCTGCTGTTGACTTGTCTATGCGTATCAAAAACAATCCAAAAACTATAGTTGACATCGGATGTGGTCCCGGCAACAGCACAAAGGTGCTACGGGATATTTTCACCGATGCCAACATTCTCGGCATAGATAACTCACCGAATATGATAGAAAAAGCTAAAAGTGAGCATTCCGACATTGATTTTCGCCTTTGCGATGCTTTGTCGCTTGACGGAAAATACGACCTGCTGTTTTCTAACGCTTGCCTACAATGGATACCCAACCACGATACTCTCATTCCGTCACTTATGGAAAAGTTAAATGACGGCGGTATTCTGGCTGTGCAAGTGCCGATGAATGGCGAAGAGCCATTGTTCCGTCTGATCCGTGAAGTGGCAAATGAGCCGAAATGGAAATTGTCGGGCGTTAAGCTTCAGCCAAACGAGACACTGACACCTCCCGAATATTATAATATCCTTTCGAAATATTCTTCTGCCTTTGATATGTGGGAGGTCAAGTATTACCACACAATGTCCGACCACAAGGCACTTGTCGATTGGGTGAAAGGCACGCGTCTTCGCCCGTATCTCGACTATCTCGGAGTAGAAAAGGGTGCAGAATTTGAAGCAGAAATTATAGAACGCTCAAAAGAACTGTATCCAACTACGCATAATGGTAATGTCGTTCTTGGTTTCCGTAGATTTTTCTTTATGGCAATAAAATAAAAATTTCAATCCTTCGAAGTTCTTAATTTTTTATGCTAAAAGCACAACCGCTTGCAATGATTCTTTTCTTGTAATCATCGGTTTTATCGCACCTGATAAGATATTGGTAAATTCTCGTGGTGCAGGCAGTATAATATGGATTATCAGAATAATACGAAAACTACATCACACGGTTTATAAGCAAAAAGCGTTAAGATGTGGCTATCGGCAACGAGTGGGAGTGATCTGAACGGGTTATGAGGTGCCGAAAAAACCAGTGTTTATGCGGGTTTGCCGACATCACCTAATACTCAAATCACTTGTGCAACATCCCCTTGAAAAAAAGATTTTGCAACAGATGAAATAATGATAAGTGGCTTTGAAGTAAAGCTATAAAAACTATTAGGACTCCAACCATAAAAAGTTGGAGTCCTTTTTTAATTGTGAGAGGCATAATTGAAATTTTAGTTTCTTTTTTGTATACACTCAAATGCGGCGGTATTTCAACTAACATATGTATATTGTCCAGACACGCCTCTGCTTCTATTACATTTACCTTTTTCTGTTCGCATAATGTCCTCAATATTTTTCCTATATCAGCTTTTATTTTCCCATATACCACCATTCGTCTGTATTTCGGTGCAAATACTATATGATACTTGCAATTCCATTTGGAATGTGATAAACTATTTGTGTCAATCATTTGACAGTCCTCCTTTGCGTTTATGTTGTGGTTGCCAAACCCACTTCCTTTATACTACAGGAGGACTTTTCTTGTCTAAAGATTTTTATTCCACCGCTTCAAGCGGTGGTTTTTTGCGCTTAAGCAAACAACAAAAGCGGATATTCACCGTATGAGTGTATATCCGCTTTGCGTTTAAATTTATATGTAAAAATTATGCCGATTCACATTTTGCCCTGTCGTAAAAGTACTTTATGATATCCTTTCGGGTAACAATACCCGCAAAACAGCCTCTGTCATCGACCACAGGCAGAAAATTCTGATCCATCACCTGCAAAAGCAGTTCGTCCATAGGCGCTGTTACCTTTATCGGTGGATTCCAGCCCTTTCTTATTATTCCCGACACTGAATATATTTCCTGATCCTCAGCCGTAAACGCTTTCTTTTCAAGTATACATCTCAAAAAGTCGCCCTCGCTGACCGTTCCGACATAAATTCCGTTTCTGTCTATAACAGGAAGTGCCGTATATCCGCAATTTTGAAACTTTTCAAGTCCGCTGTAAACAGATTCGTCGCAAAATAAATAGTCTACTGTATTTTTTGGGTGAAGCATGTAAATAATATTCATACAAATCTCCTTATTTTTCATCGTTTGTATCCTTGCATATGGCTTAAAACCACTTTACAATTACATTTTACTATACTTTTTAAAAAAAATCAATTCTTTTAATAAAATCTTAAAAATAAATGCCTGTAGGTAAAAAGTAACTGTTTGCTTTGTAAAATCGTATTAAAATTCAGCACCTTTGTTATTGCATATTAAACTGATTTCCATTATAATTATAATGTAATTTTTGTGCGATATATGACGATTATGCGATAGACGCACAAATTTTTAATGATAATAAAAAAAGAAATGGGGTTTATCCAATGAAACTCAGCAAAATTCTGACTGCCGCTGCTCTTGCCGCTGCTCTTATGCTTGCAGGTTGCAGCAACACAACCTCGGACACCGATGCAGATAATGCAGGCGGTAATCCCGACTCCGCAGGTTCTTCCACTATACAGATTGCAAAAGAGGATATCAAAGTTGGTGTTATCCACATCGGTAATCCTGCCGACGGTTCCGGATACACATATGCTCACGACCTTGGTATTCAGGGTATGCAGGCTGCTATCGGTCTTTCAGACGACCAGATCGTAAGAAAGAACAATGTAAGCGACGGCGACCCAACAGCTACAGAAACTGCTATCAGAGAATGTATTGAAGCAGGCTGTAATGTTATCTTCGGCACAAGCTGGGGATATATGGACACAATGGAGGCTCTTGCAGAAGAGTATCCCGACATTGTTTTCTCTCACGGCACAGGCTATAAGAACAACGGTTCCAACATGAACAACTACTTCGGCAGAATTTATCAGGCAAGATACCTCTCTGGTATCGTTGCAGGTATGAAAACTCAGTCCAACCTTATCGGCTATGTTGCTGCTATGGGTCAGGAAAATTCCGAGGTTACAGGCGGTATCGACGCATTTGCAATGGGTGTTTACTCCGTAAATCCCGATGCCAAGGTTTATGTAAAGGTTACAAACAGCTGGTATTCTCCCACAGAAGAAACAAATGCTGCAAAGGCTCTTATTGCAGAGGGCTGTGACGTTATCGCTCAGCACTGTGACACTCCTAACCCTCAGCTTGAAGCTGAGGCTGCAAACGTTTGGGGTATCGGCTACAACAGCGATATGTCCAAGGACGCTCCCGGTGCAACTCTTACATCCGTAATCTGGAACTGGGATGCATACTACACATCTGCTGTACAGTCCATCATCGACGGAACATGGGACTGCACAAACTACTTCGGCGGTATGTCCGATGGGCTTGTTGACATTTCACCTCTCAACTCCGCACTTTGCACCGAAGAAATGCAGACAAAGGTTGACGAGGCTAAGAACGCTATCCTCAATGACGGTTTCAACGTATTTGACGGCATTATCGAAACAAACGACGGTTCAACCGTAGGCGCTGAAGGCTCCACTCTTGATGATGCAACGATCACAAGCGGCATCAACTGGTACTTCAAGAACGTTGAAGTTAAATAAAATTTAAAAAATAAACTGACTTCGTTTTTCTGACGGAGTCAGTTTTTTGCAAAAAATGAAAAAACCTCTTTCGTTACATAAACAAAAGAGGTTTTTTCATATTACCAATTTTTCTTTTCCTTAGACGCATCATGGTTCTTTTTACGTTCTTCCACCATATTTACAAACCACTCTACCATAGCCGGGTCACGATGAGAGAAGAAAAGGCTTTCATTCTTGTCCAGTTTGGAAATTGCAGACATATCCTCATCGGACAATGTAAAATCGAATAAACTGAAATTTTCCTCCATACGTTCAGCATGAGTGGACTTCGGAATAACAACAACTCCTCGCTGGATATTCCATCTAAGCATTATCTGTGCCGGCATTTTGCCGTACTTTTCACCCAGATTTTTCATAAGCGGATCGTCAAAAGTACCGTTTCTGCCCTCTCCGAACGGCGCCCATGCTTCAAGTGCAATGCCGTATTTATCCGCCCACTTTTTCAACTCTTTCTGCTGTTGAAAGATATGTGTTTCCATCTGATTTACCATAGGCTTTATACGATTGAAGTTTGCAAATTCCACCATACGATCGACATAGAAATTTGATATACCGATTGCTCGTACTCTTCCCTCGTCATAAAGCTTTTCTAAAGCTCTCCATGCGCCGTAAGCGTCACCGAACGGCTGATGCAGCAAAACAAGGTCAAGATAATCTGTCTGCAATTTTTTCATGGACTCAACAACAGAAGCATATGCATTTTCCTCACCGAAATGTTCAAGCCAAACCTTTGTTGTAAGAAAAATATCCTCTCTTGCAATGCCTGATCTCTTTATTGCAGAACCGACCTGCTCTTCATTGAAATAAGCCTGTGCCGTATCGATAGAACGGTATCCTATATCAAGTGCATCAAGTACACATCGTTCGCACTCCTCCTGAGATACCTGATATACACCATAACCTAAGATCGGCATTTTTATACCGTTTGACAATGTTACATATTCCATAAAACATTCTCCTTATCTATGTAAAATAACTTTGCTGCTGATATTCAATAAGGGGCTTGCCCCGTCATTATAAAGGAAACGATTGCTTCGCATTAATCAGCGTATCCTAAATTTAATGAGCTTATCCATTCGGTTATTTCTTCTTCGGAAACATTCTGAGCAAATCTTTCACCGGGAAGCCATATGCCCGTACCTGCCATTTCCGCAAGAATCTCTCCGCTTTCAACCAGTTCGGAGCTTGCAGATGTGCAGAACGGAATCACGGTTTTGTCAGAAAAATCATTTGCTTTGATAAATGTATCCACGGGCCATGCGGCAATTCCCCACCAAATAGGATAGCCAATAAATACTGTGTCGTAATCCTTCCAGTTTTCTGGTACAGAAGCTTCAAGCTCCACATTGCGCAGAGATTGGTCTTCATGCTCAAGGGAAACACGGCTGTTATCGTTTGTCCAGTCAAGGTCATCGGCCGAATATGGTTCTGCCGGAATAATTTCAAATATATCCCCTCCTGTTGCCGAAGCGATATATTCTGCTGCCGCCCTTGTATTGCCTGTTGAGGAATAATAAACTACAAGCGTTTTTCCGTCAGCAGAACTGCTTTCCTGTGTTTCGGAAGATCTTTCTTCCATATCCGATATATTTGTTTGCGTACCTGACGTATTCTCTGTCTGTGCAGAACCGCCCAAGCTGCCGCAAGCGGTCAGAAAAAATGCAGGTATTATACAAAAAACAAGTGCAATTTTATTCATAAGTATATCCTTTCTGATTTCAAACCTTTTTTCCTATTTCATACGCTTCATTATATGCCGGAGTATTTTTTATTTCTCCGATATTCCATGCGCCAACGCCGTAAATAATACCTTCCTCTCTTGCTCCGTCAAGGCAGTCCTCGGTAAATCCACGGAACGTTTCCATTGTACGGTGCAGATTTGCCTTTTCGGTATCTGCCGCAGTCATGATAAAGTAAAAGTCTTTGCCAGTTATCTCGGTATATCTCGGAACGGTACGGTCTATAAAAGTCTTCATCTGTCCGTCCATGGAATAAAAATACACCGGCGTTGCAAGCACGATAACATCAGACAAGATCATTTTATCGAGTATCTCGGACATATCGTCTTTCTGCACGCATTTGTGCGTACTGCTGCACATTCCGCAACCCCGGCAATAACCGATATTTTTAGCGGATAAGAATATCTTTTCAACGATATGACCGTTTTCTTTTGCACCTTCTGCAAAGCGGTCGCACAGGATGTCGGAATTCCCTCCTTTTCTCGGACTTGCCGAAATGATAAGTACATTTTTCAATGATTTTCCACCTTTCATAATTATTTTAAATTACGATACTCCTCATCGGAAACAGGTTCGCACCATTCGGTTTTGCAGTTTTCGCCAGGAACTTCAAGTGTTAAATGCTGAAACCATGAATCTGCAGACACACCGTGCCAATGCTTTACGTTCGCAGGAATATTTACCGTATCTCCCGCTCTGAGTTTTCTTGCAGGCTGACCCCATTCACGATACCACCCCTCTCCGGCAGTTACAAGCAGTATCTGTCCTCCACCGTTATCCGCATAATGAATATGCCAGTTGTTACGGCAGCCAGGTTCAAAGGTTACGTTGCCTATGGATATCTGTTCTGTTGAAATCATATTCAGATAGCTCTGCCCGATAAAAAAATGCGAATAAGCGTCATTTGTACTGCCAATAGGAAAAACGCTCAGTTCTTTCATACGATACCCTCCTTATACCATTTTTCGATAGCGTCCTTTGATCTCTCGACACTTGTTCCCAAAATTGCAAGACCGTTTTTCACATATGCAGACGGACAAAGCTTTTTTATGTCATTTATGCTGTTTCCAAAGCCGCTGCCCTCATGTGTGCAGAATGGCTTTATAATTTTTCCGCCAAGATCATAACGCTCCAAAAAAGTAAATACCGCCATCGGCATAGTACCCCAGAAATTCGGGAAACCAAGATATATCACATTATACTGTTCAATATTTTTCGGATAAATTTTCAGATCCGGATGAACGTTATTATTCCTATCGGAACGTGCTTGTTCAATACATTCGTTGTAGCTTTCGGAATACGGACACATCTGTTCAATTCTGAATTTGTCCGCACCTGTAAGCTCAGAAAGTATGCCTGCTGCAATTTCCGTGTTGCCGATCCTGAGATATTTTATCATGCCGCTTACATAATTTTCTCCTGCTCTTGAATAAAACACTATCAGTTTATCTGCCATACACAATCCTCCTCGTCATCTAAAGTATATCACATCTTTACTTGACACGGAATATCCAATATGTTATTATAGTATTAATCATAAGTTTATGCGGAGGTGCGTATGTATAACCCGATGCTTGATACCTTTATTGCAGCCGCCGACTGTGGCAGCTTTACGCAGGCTGCACAAAAGCTGTATATTTCTCCAACGGCGGTAATGAAACAGATAAACGCTCTGGAAAACCATTTTGACGTCAAGCTTACCAAACGTACTTCTTCGGGAATAACGCTTACAACTGCAGGCGAGATAATTT
>CASFZT010000017.1 GCA_949299215.1 uncultured Ruminococcus sp. | reverse complement strand
TGTGGTTTTTATATTATACCCCACTTCATTACCTTTGTCAATATCTTTTCGATATTTTTTTCTCACTGCCTTGCGGCGACTTATTTATATTACCACATTTAAATACATTTGTCAAGCGTTTTTCAAAAAAAATTTCAAAAAACGCGCATCCCCTCATGTACCATATATTCGGGAAGCGAACCTGACTTCCAATGAGTTATGCTTCCCCGTAATGTTTTCATTATCGCAAAAGCATATATTTTCAAGCTTGCGGTACATTTTCATAGCTATATCGTCAGAAGTACTTTCAAACTTCTCCTGTGTAATAACCGTCTTAATACCGCATGATTATGTCACACAATGCTTTTTTGGTGCGTCCGACGGGATTCGAACCCACGGTCTTCAGAGTCGGAGTCTGACGCTCTATCCAGCTAAGCTACGGACGCATAAAATATATTCGGAAAGCATACACTCTCCGAATATATACTAACATATTTTAAATTGTATTTGATGAATTTTCTCTTAATTTGAGATATTGAGCTTTGAACCCTTTGTAAGATCGACCGCCGTATTGGAGAAATAATCTGAAACCTGCTTGCCCTTGCCTGCATTTTCAAGCTTCGCCCTTACTTCGTCACGCTCTTTTTTAATGCGGTTAAATGCTATTTTATCCTTGCGGACTATCTCCTCACGAAGCTCCTTGACCCTCAGTATCTTCTCCTGCAGCGCAAGCATTTCACCGTTAAGCTCGCCTATATCCTCAAAATGCAGCAGCGCATTTATTTTGTCCTGTCTGTCGATAGACTGCTCGCTGATGTACTGCTTCATATCAAGAGAAATACCATCCATCGCTATGATTATGCTCTGGCGCTCAGCGATCAGATCTCCCACGGTATCAAGGTCCTCATATATTATCTTTTCCGTCACTTCATTGTATCTTTCAAGCTGTCTTATCTTATCGTCCATAAGATCGATGATTGGTCTGTTCAAAATATCAACTCCAATCCATGGCAATATCACTGGAGATTCCTGCTTGCCTCATCAAATGTATCCCGCAGCTCCTGAAAAAAAGGAATGAGGGATTTTAATATCTCCGGATCCTTTTTGATATTTGCCTTTATAAGCTCCTCACGGAAAAATTCATAAAGCGCAGCCAAATTTTTGGAAACCTCATATTTCTCCTTAAGGCTTGCGTCAAGCGTATCCACTATATCGGAAACTCTTGTTATTGAATTATGCGCCTTGGGGATATCCTTCTCCTCAATAAAAATCACCGCTTTATTAAGCTCGAGTATTGCCTTATCGTAAAGAGCAATAAGGAGCTGTGCAGGGGTCATTGTTGTAACGACCCTGTCCATATATTTCTGATACGGATTTGGTATCATCACTGCACCACCCATTCATTATATAAAGTAAAGTATATCAGATATTACTGAGATGATGAATCACCCGAGAATACAGATGACTGATACTGCATCTGGCTCATATATGTTTCAAGCTGAGTAAACTGATTCCAGTAGCGTTCCATTTCGTTCTCGTATTTTTCTTCAAGGTTGCTTATAATAGTCTGCATACTGCTTATCTGATTATAAAGCATACTCTTCTTTTCACTGTTTGTATTTTCAATACCGACGATATGTGTAAAGTAGCCGTAATTACCTTCCTTTTTGGAGATAGCGGAATCAACGGTGCTTGTAAGCTTTGCAGCAAGACCTTCATTGGGGTCTGTAAAGAGCTTTGCAGCCTGATCTCCGTAATTTTCAAGAGCGGAATCCAGCTTATCCTCATCAATAATAAGCTTGCCGTAATCTGACAAATTGTCGGAAACGGTAATGCCGAGGTCGGAAAGCGAAAAACCTTCAACAGAGCTTGTCATAGTTGTTCTGATAGAAGAAAGGAATCTTGAGATATAGCTGTCCTGATAAAGCAAACCCTTTTTAGCCTGCTCATTCCATTTTTCAATCTCGTCATTCTCCATTTCCTCTTCCTGCTCCTCGGTAAGAGGATCGTAATAGTCGCCGTTCGACTTAGGTCTTGAGGTATTGATCTCCTTATAAAGGTCGCCTATAAGGGTATTATAGTCATCAATAAATTTTACGACAATATCCTTAACGCCCTCAGAATCCCTTTCCGTTGTAACGGTAATAGGTTCAACGCCTTCCGTTTCGGCATTAAAGTCGCCAAGCTTTTCTATATTAATAGTAGTTCCGTCAAAGGTATAAGCATTTGAAGCGCTTGTATATGTAATCTGATTAACGCCGTCTGTGCTTAATGTTACTGTACCGTTCTTTCCGTAAACGGCATTTTCAAACGTATCATCCGTGTTAAAGAGAACGTTCATAAGATTTCCGGCAGTCTGATCGATATCGATCTTGCCCTCTGTACCTGTAGTCTTGGATTCAAGCTTAAATGACTGTGTAACGGAGCTGAACGTCATCTTCACGCCCGCATCGGAGTTATTTATCTCATTTACCATAACGGAAATGGTAGTATTCTTGTTAAAGGTAAACTCCTTGCCATTAATGCTCAGCTTGAAATTCCCGTCCTCATCGGCAACAAGCTCCTTTGTGAAAGCAATATCACCAAGAGCGGAGGTAAGGGACATTTTGCTTGATGTTGTATTTGAAAGACCTATAGCCTCGGAATTATATCCTACGCTGAAGGTATGGTAAATATCGTCGCCTGCATCATTAAAAATAAGGTCTGTTGTTCCGTCCTTAAATTCAAAGCCCTGGTCGTCTGTCTTAATGCCCTTGAAAGCTTCGTTCAGAGCTGTAAGGAAGTTAGCCTTGGACTCATCCTCATTTTCGCCGCCGACAAACTTGACCTCATGCTGTGTACCGTCAAGAGTGACCTTTACGGCATATTCCTTGCCGCTTTCGTTCTTTGAAAAATCAAGGGTTACCTTATCTGCGGAAACAGAGCCTGCCGACTTGATCTCGGCAGCAGTCGCAGCAGAAGCCTTATGTATATAGTATGTAGCGTCAAGAGCAGTAGAGGAAGCAAAAGCCGTGACCTTGCTGTCCGAAGCCTCAGCCTTATGCTTGTTCATTACAGCGTTTGCCTTTATAGATGTATCGGACGCAATGGTAAGATATTTATCCTGGAAATCCTGTATCTTGCTTATTGCAGAGTGATAACCCTCCTGCTTCCACTGCAGGGTCTGCAATTTTTGTTTTTTGGCATTAAGTCTGTTTTTGGTATTGGCAGCCATTGCCTTTACCAAAGACTCTGTATCAAGACCGGATACAAGACCCGACACTCTGTTAAGGCTTGAAAATGATGTTGCCATAATAATTCCTCCTATCCCTATTAACCGTCATTTTTATCATTGCTGCCCATCATACGGGCAAGCAGATCGGCAGAGGGCTTGTTCACCGCTGCCTGCATATTAAATTTTTCCGTATCATAAAGCTCATTGCGGACGATCTTCACATCATTCGGAGCGTCAATACCTATCTTGACTCTGTCCTTTGATATTTCAACAACGGTAAGCTTGATATTTTCGCCTATTATGATTCCCTCGTCTTTTTTTCTGGTAACCACAAGCATTTAGGTTTCCTCCTTTTTAAAGGCAGGAAATTTAATAGGATAATTTTCCGGCGCAATTACCTGTACGGCAGTTCTGTTATCGGAATTTACAACAATAGGACCTTTAAGATTGACCGTAGAGTTAAGATAATCATCGGGCACAACCGCCATTACAAGATAATCGATCTCGCCTGTCTTTGTCACGCCGAGAATTTCCTTTGTTTCATCATCAAGAGTCACGGTATAACCGCTTATGAACTCCTTCGGATCGAATACGATAAAGCAGAGGTTTTCATTATCAAGGCTCTGCAGCCACATAGGGTATTTATTTTCGCCTCCCGGAGATATCAGCACAAAGCGTTTATCCTCTTCAAAAGCATACACTCCGTTCGGGAAAGAAATAACCTCATTTTCCGAAATATCAAGTTCTCCGAAATCTCTGGTTTTTATAAGCATAGCAATCTCCAAAATCTCTGTATATATAAAATAGGTGACTTATGCGATAACGTCAACCTCGCCCTTATAGTTCGGGTCTGCGCTTCTAGGGAAATATATCGGGTCGCCGACATATTCAATTTCCAGATCGGGCATCTGGCTTATAACAAACTCAATGCTGCCCGGAATAAACTCAAAGCCTCTTGCAAGGTCGGGAAGTGAAATCTCTCCGCCCGAAGATGCCGCATTATCAAGACTGTAATTTATGCTGAGCATACCGTCATGATAGCTTACATTGCTTGATTTTGACTTCGGAAGCTGACTGAGTATAGCCTCTATACTTCTTGACGCACCTCTTGCAGCGATCTGCGAATGATTTTCTCCGTCAGCAGGAATTGTACCGTCACCCGATGATGCAAGCTTTGCAACTGCGTCATATGTAAGCGTAAGCGCTGTATTTGACGCTGTGGGAGAGGGTACGTAAGAATCATATCTCTGATTGGAAATATCGATCCTGTACGGCCGTGCCGCAACGGTCACTCCGCCGCTGCTGCTCTTTGACACCGTAGCGGACGGTGAATCATAGTCCGGTGTTTTTGCCTTGAACTCAGGACGTGTTACATTAACTTCAATTTTAATAGGTATGTGTTTAACACTTAAAAGCTGTTCCATATAAATCGCGCCTTCTTTCAAATAAAATTAATGCAGTTAAAGCATACTGTCCGACCATGCTTTAATTCATAAAATCAAAAATACTCTGTGGAAGAATATTCGAGCTCATCTGGAGTATAGCCTGATAAGCAGCATATGTTGCCTCATACTGGGTTATCTCCTCTTTAAGATCGCATCCCTCAACCTCATTCTGTCTTTCTTTAAGCGAATATCTGTATTCATCGTTCTTTGTGATGTAAAAATCTATACTGTTCTGCTTTACACCGAGAGTCGTAATTTCCGTAAGGATTTTTGAATTTGCGGAATTAAGTCTGTCAAGCGTAGCATTTGCCTTTGCAACATCACCGTTTTTTAAAGCATTTGCAGCATCGTATATCAGCTGAACGAAATTGTTGCTGTACACCGTGCCGTCATCGTCAACGTTTGTACCGAAGCCTGTGATCTCCGCACCGTTAAGTGCCATATTCATCGCCGTCTGCGGATCGACTTCATAATTTGCGTCATATTTTATACCAATACCGACATCTACATAGGACGGCTTTGAGCCGGGAAATTCATCAAGGCTTGTTGCGTTATCAAGAACAACGCCGTTATAAGAAAGCACCTTTCTTGTAAATCCGTTTGCATCAATAATAGTTTCCGTTGTAAACGGAGTTGTAGAGTTATTTGAGCCGCCGAAAAGCTGACGCTCCGCATAGTCTGCATTAAGCGTTTCGACTGCAAGATCGGCATACTCTTCAAGCTCCTCCGCAAATATAAAGAGGTCTTCTTTATTATAGCTGCCGTTGCAGGCTGTTTCAAGCTTTGTCTGAACGTTTATATAAACGTCATGCGCTATTGTATAGAGATTTGTTTCAGCCGCAGCATAAACTCCCTTTACGGTATTTAAATTTTCATCATACATATCAAGGTCACGCAGCTGACGTCTTACCGTCATTGCCTTGCTTGCGTTTATAGAATCCTCAGAAGCTCTGAGGTACTGCTTTCCTGTATATATTCTCGTCTGGTTCTTGAGCATATTGGAAAGCATTCTGTTATTGTTCTTGTGATATAATCTGTCTGCAATACTTTGAGTAACTCTCAAACTGCCCACCGCCTTTCATTTAATTACTGGAGTCCTACAAGACCCGTTCCGTTTATAAGCTTATCAAGTGCCTGGTCGAGTGTTGTAACCATTCTTGCAATCGCATTGTACCATTTCTGGTAGTTCATCATATTGATGCCCTCTTCGTTTATGGATACTGCCATAACCTCATCACGGGCATTTACAACGCTGTCAAGCATGATATCTGTAGTTTCCTTCAGCTTTCCGTTGCCCTCTACCTGAGTGCCGAGGTTATCGGAAATATGCGCCACGAATTTTTCAAAATTAAGCTCCTGCGGATCATAGCGGCCCGTGCCGTCAGCGTCCACATATCCAAACTGGAATGCGTCTGCAAATACGCCGAGCATCTTATTTATATATGAGTTATCAAGCTCTTCAAGCGGCATATCGGGTGTTTCCGGGTGAGCGATAATACTCGGGTCATTCTCCCAAGCAGACGCAACCCTGAAGTTCTCGGCGGCCGTGCGGAATGTATCGTTTCCGTCGCCGTCTGCATATGTAAACACTTCGATCGGACTGCCGTCAGGCATTGTAAAGTTTTCAAAAATGCCGTTCAATTCCTCGGTCATTGTCTTTGCAAGCGAATTAAGCATATCTCTGTAATACTCAATACCCTGGAACTTGTTTCCGTCATCGGCAGCATAAATCCCCTCGCCGTTAAACGTGTCGAGGTAGCCTCTTAAGGAACCGCTTACTATTTTATCCTTGCCCGTAATATCAACAGCATTCGGATCGTTTCTTACATACGCCGCCGTTGAGTCGCCGTTATCCGCCTTTATTTTTCTCCAGTCATCAGCCTTCATAAGACCGACATATCTGTCCTCCGCCTGATCGTATGTTCCTGCGTCCGTAACAACGAATGCCATATTGAGCGGATCTGGGTCTATTTCGGTCATAGCGGTCTGCGCATATGTATCATTATATACAACAAGCTGTCCTGCAAATGTAATTGTAAAGGAACCGTTGTTTTCCTCCTTGCAGGTAACGTTTCCGTATTCGGAAAGCTGGTCGATAAGCATATTCATCTTATCCTTAAGCTCAAGCGGACCGTAGTCATTATCTACAATATAATTTCCCGAGCTTGAAGAGATATATCCCATTGAGATATAGCTTGTGGTTATTTCCTCATTCAGCTTGCCCATATTTTCAAGTATGGTATTTATTGCGGTAACGCTTGCCTTTGCGTCCTCAAGAGTTCTGTCGGATATCTCATTGAGTCTGTCATCGAGATATCTTATCTGCTCTGCGACTGATTTTGCCGCATTCATAGCAACGTTTGCGACTTCTTTTCTGTCGGAGTTATCTGCGGAAAAGCTCTGGAGAGCTTCCTTGAACTTTGCAAGGTTAGTAGCAAGACCGGATTCCTCAGCCTCAATATTGTCAAGTGCGGTTTCAACATCGGACATTACCTGATCCTTTACATTATACTCACTGCTTGAAGTGGTATACTTTCTTACCTTTTCATCAAGCAGGGAATCGCGAAGCTGTGTTACGCCGACAACGTCAACACCCTGACCTGCCATTGAAACGCTTGTATTATACAAAAGGTTATATCCCTTGTTTGCAACGGAGCAAACATCGACTCTCTGACGGGAATAACCCTCGGTTTTTACGTTTGAAATATTGTTGCCGGTAATATCCAATGCCTTCTGTGCAGTAACGAGAGCCTCTCTCTGCACATACAGACCCATAAAGCTTGAACCCATTTATATCATCCTTTCATTATACATTTTTATATATAGAAGATTTTGATGCGTGTTCGGTCTTAACATCTCCCTTATCATTATAGGTATCAAGCTCTGCGGTATATTTCTCGACACGCTTGAGCCTGCCTGTGATAATGATATTTGCCATATCGTTAAGCTCTTTTATTTTAGCGACACATTCCGACAGATCCATGTACTGTTCCTCAAGGCGTTTTTTACATGAGATCGGTGCGGACTCTATAATTTCCTTGAATGTAAGTCCTTTATCATCGCCGAGTATATTCATGCGCTTTGTTTCAAGGGAATTGGTCTTCATGATAAGTGCCTGCTCAACCGAAAGGATATTGCTCAGCTCCTCGATACGGTCATTGTTTATCATATCCAGCTTTTTATATTCAAAATCAAGCAATTCATGGTAATGTGTAATATATTCGTTAAAAAAACGCATAAGCTTGAAATAGTCCATCAAAGCAAGCACTTCCTTTCATTGCGGCGTTACAGATTCAAAACTCAGCCCTCAAATATAGCCGCAGCGACATTTTCGGGAGAAACGGCATAGCTGCCGTCTGCGATCTTAGCTTTCAAAGCGGCGATCCTTTCATCAGAAGCGCTGCTCTCCACATATTTTTTAACGGCAGCCTTTGCGTTTGAAAGGTTTTCCGATCTTGCTGCAGAAGAGAACTCAACGACATCCACATTTTTGGATCTTTTAACGGATGCATTATTTTTCACGCCGGAATTTATTCTGTGCTCCGTGCCGATACTTTTATATGCGCTTACGACCGAAGATAAATTTTTAATTTCCATAGACAAGCCTCCGTTCTGTTTTTTATAAAGTGCGGATATTTATGCATAGGCGCACTTACGGAATAAGTAAATTCCACCTCTACATTATTTATCGGCACTAACTTTAAAATCTTTAGCATTTTCCGAAAATTTTTCGATATTTTTTCAATAAGGAGCTTGCACTGTCATTATATTTGATATGGTGCAGGAAATATATTCAACATAAACGGGGTTTGTTTTTCGTTTTCATATATATATATCCGTGAATGGTAACCGCACAAAAATACCCCGATAAAAACAAAAGGGAAATGCATTTCACATCTCCCTTTATCGTTAATATGAATTACTGCCATCAAAATCCAGGTCATACATATCAAGAACAGCGTTTATCTCGTCATAGCTGTAGCCTGCCCTTGCAAGTGCGGACTTTACCTTGCGCACACCTTTTTCGTCCGTAAGATAACGCTCATACTTTTTCTCAACAAGCTTTTCCAGACGTTCAAGCGAGCTTTCATCATCGGCATACGGCTCCAGTGCTTCATCTATAAATTCCTCCGCAATGCCTGTGCGCTTCATTTCCATTTTCGCACGGAACATACCCAGACCCTTTATTTCCAAAAGCTTTTTCGCCAGCTTTTTTGCATATTCCTCATCATTCAAAAAACCAAGCTCCTGCATATATTCACAGACCAGATCGCATATTTCTTCGGAATAGCTGTTTTTCAGCTTGCGCCATAGCTCCTCACGGCAATGATCTCTTCCGCCAAGCAAATAAAACGCTCTTGATTTCGCCTTGCGCAGAGTATTGTCATAAACTATCTGTTCCAGCGCAGCTTCGGGTATCTCGGTATCCTTTCGCAGATTATATTTTTCTGCTATGCTTTTATCGACATACACATTGTCACGGTTTTCTATCTCAATGCAGTATGTATTTCCCTTATACTGTCCAACGGATATGATCTTCATGCCGGGTTGCCTTCATCATCGACCGGTGTAAATTCCTCAAACTCATCATCGGTATCGACCTCTACATTCAGCTTTTTCTTTGGCTTTGTCTTAGCTGACGGAGCTTCTTCGGCAATCAGTGCGGCTTCGTCGGGTACACCGTTTTCTCCATCGGACACGCTGTCGTCTTTGACTTCAGCGCTTGTGCCGTAACTCAGAACTTCGCCCTCACTCTTTTTGGTTCTTGATTCAAGCTCTTTCTTTATTTTTTCCTCTATCTCCTTCATAACATCGGGGTTCTTTTCAAGATACTCCTTTGTATTGTCACGTCCCTGTGCGATCTTTGCATCGTTATATGAGAACCACGCACCGCTTTTCTTGATAACGTCAAGCTGCACACCAAGGTCGACCACCTCACCCGTACGAGAGATACCCTTGCCGAAGATAATATCAAACTCCGCTTCTTTGAACGGAGGAGAAACTTTATTTTTAACTACCTTGCACTTTGTTCTCGCACCTATGACCTCACCGTTCTGCTTGAGCGACTCGCCCTTGCGCACCTCTATTCTTACGGAGCTGTAAAATTTAAGGGCACGTCCGCCCGTTGTCGTTTCGGGATTTCCGTAAGCAATGCCTATCTTCTCACGCACCTGATTTATAAATATGGCAACGCAGTTTGATTTGGATATTACAGCCGTAAGCTTTCTCATTGCCTGTGACATAAGTCTTGCAAGCAGACCTACATGAGTATCACCCATCTCACCGTCAATTTCCGCCTTTGTTACCATAGCGGCTACCGAGTCTATAACGATACAGTCAATAGCCCCCGAACGCACAAGCGCCTCTGCGATCTCAAGTGCCTGCTCACCGCTGTCCGGCTGTGATACAAGCATATCATCTATATTTACACCAAGCGCCTTTGCATAGATAGGATCAAGTGCGTGCTCAACGTCGATAAATGCCGCAATGCCGCCCTGCTTCTGCGACTCTGCGACTATCTGCAAAGCGACTGTGGTCTTGCCGGAGCTTTCCGGTCCGAATACTTCTATTATACGTCCCTTAGGAACGCCGCCTATACCGAGAGCCAGGTCAAGCGTCATTGAACCTGTCGGAATAACGTCTACCTTATAGCTTGTTGCTTCTCCGAGGCGCATCACCGCACCTGCTCCGTACTGTTTTTCTATATGCTGTATGGCAATTTCTATTGCCTTTTTCTTTTCCTCCGCATTCTTAGGCTTTATCACAGCTTCCTTTTTTGATGCGTCCGCCTTTTTCTTTTCTGCCATTTAATGCACACATCCTTTCAGCGCCAACCGCAGTTTTATGTTATCTGCGCAGTAAAGCATCATATACAGACCACGAAATCGAACATCTGTACTATTTTTTTATTGTAGCATTTTGGCGGCATCTTGTCAATGGCAAAAAAATCCTGAGATTTTGGTGTGTTAATATGTGTCGTTTTTGACACATATCGTTTTTCTCAAAACACATAGCACGGCAAGAGCGTATATTACCGTCTGCACCATTTTGCATAAACAAAAATTTTCCTGTCAATAATATCCTTGAAAAGCCATATAGAAAAGGAGTTTTTATATATGAAAAATCATACCTCTGCCGTAATAATGTGCGGCGGTGACGGCGGCAGGTTAAAGCCGCTCACCTGCTCCATACCGAAAGCAATGCTTGACATCTGCAATATCCCATTGCTTGACTATAACATCTCATCGCTTGAACGTCACGGGATATCCGATCTTATTATAACTGCAGACCGATTTTCCAATCTGATGGCAGAGCATTTTCTGCAATATAAAAAGCCGCCGCTTATCTCCGTATCAAAATCACCCATCGGTACTGCCGCAGCTCTTGAAAAAGCCGTTACCGAATCGGACTTGTCCGACCGTGACGCAATTCTTGTGATAAACGGTGCTTCCCTTTCCGACTTTGATTATGCCGAAATCATACGTACACATAAAAACAACGCCCACACCGTCACTCTTATCCTCAAAAAATCGGAATTGCCCTATGAGCATATTACCGCCACAGAAAACAACGGAACCGTATCCGATATCCTCACCTGTCAGCCGCGTGAAAGCTGCATTTCCGACAAAATTCTCACAGGCAGCTTTGTCATAAGCGGCATTGCAGCCGCAGGCATTTCCAAATACGGCGACGATCTGTACCGTGATGTTTTCCCAGCAATGATAAAAAGCGGTCTGAAGATACACGCCGTGACGGAAGAGGGATATTTTGCTTTTCTTCAGACACCCAGCGATCTTTTAAAGTTAAATCACGATGTCCTGTACAAAATATATCCTCATACTCCGGAAAACATATCCGTATATCACGACAAGGACGGAAATGCATTCCCCATATGCATAGGCAAAAACTGCGATATCTCATCGGACGTACAGCTTTTGGACGGCTGCGTCATAGGCTATAACACTGACATAAGCGATGGCGCAAAATTAAAAGGCGCAGTTGTGGGAAAGGGCGTTTATATCGGCAGAAAATGTACGATAAACAATGCCGTTATCGCAAATTCCGTGCGCATGGCGGAAGGTGCTTCGGTATTTGAAAATGCAGTAATCGGTGAAAACGCCATCATCTCGGAAAATGCTGCGGTAGAGCCCGGCGTAAAGATATGGAACGGACGGCACATAGACCCGTTTTCCTCCGTATCATATAATGTAAAATACGGTACCGCTCGTCCTTTCTCAATAGGTGAGGACGGCATCACGGGCGAAACAAACGGTATCATCACTCCGCAAATCGTTTCGGCTGCGGGAAGTGCGGCGGCATCTGTCGGAAAAAGGATACTCGTCGGCTGCAAGGATAACAACGCATCATATTCTCTTGCAATGGCGTTTGCGGCAGGAGGAACTGCGGCAGGTGCGGATATATGGTTTCTCGGAAATTCTACGGAAGCCGAAACGGCATACTGTGCCAAAATATGCACCGCCGATATCGCCTGCTTTATCGAATCGGGAGTAAGCACAAGACTGCGCTTTGTTTCGGGAGACGGTCTGCCGCTTAAAAGCACGGAAGAACGCATAATAGAAAACGGACTTAACAGGAACGAATACCGCCGCTCCGATTTTATGCGTTTCGGAAAAGTGTTCCCATGTGATGAGATAGGCGAGCTGTATAAGGGATATATAGCCCAAAAGCTGCCAAAGGCTCTGCATGGCATAAAAGTCATAATCAACACACCGTCAAAACGCATTTCCGATATATGTACAGAGCTTCTGCGTGATATAAATGACAAAAACGGTGAGTCAACTGTCTTTCATATAGGAGAAAAGGCTTCCGTATACACCGAAAGCACAGGATATATTTTCTATGACAAGCTTGTGCTGCTGTGCTGTTTAAGACATTTTGAAAGGGGAGAGGACGTATCTCTGCCGCAAAGCTTTCCCACTGCGGCGGACAAGCTTGCAAAGCGTTACGGCAGGACAGTTTTAAGATATTCCTGCTGTTCGGACGGAACCGATACGGCGGCAAGGGAAAAATGCAGTGATTTTGCATCGGACGGCGTCGCACTTATGGCAGAGGTTTTAAGCTATATGAACGAAAGCGGAATGGGTATCGGCGAGCTTGTAAAAAAGCTTCCCGAATTTGCTTCCGTAAACAGATTTGTCGCACTGGACAAGGGCAGATGGGGTCAGCTTGGCATACTGCGTGAGCTGTGCAGCGTATCCGAGCCGGGACAGGACGGCATAACGATAAACGACAAGCGGGGCAGGGTAATGATACGTCCGGTAAAAACGGGGCAGGGCGTTATGATGAATGTAGAAAGCTATAATATGGAGACGGCGTCCGAGCTTTGCGATTTTTATCAGGATACGCTCAAAGCGATCTCAAAAAAGGGATTGCTGAAATAACAAATGCGGATACCGGTCAATATGCCGATATCCGCATTTCCTTTATTTTTTTGTTCTTTTATGATAGCTGTTATAATCGAATTTTATGATATCGCATACATCCGTCATTATGTTTTCCGCATATTCTATCATATCCTGTGCGTCAGCATAGCTTATGTCCTCGGGAATATCGGCAGGGTATCTTGATTCAATATAGAAGCGGTTAAGGTAGGTGCTTTTATTTATCCACTTTGTGAAACAGCCGTCGAGCATGGCAGCCTGTTTGCAGAGCCAGGTTATATTATGTCCGTCAAGCAGCCGTCGTGTTTTATAAAGCAAAAATCCTTTAAGCGACTTTTCGATTGCCTGCTGGCAGTGAAAAACCACCTGTGCATAAAGCCGTCTGTCCGATATAAGGAGCTTTGCGGAAAGCAAGTCCTGGTATGCATGAAACAGCCAGTCATAATATCGTTTACTGTCGCCGTTATGATTACCTCTGCTCATACAGCAATTCTCCTTCGCTTACCCTGTACGCAAATGTACAGTCATCATCGATGCACTCATTCCAGTCACTGATATTATATACTATAATGTCACACGGCACGGGGCAGTCGGTATTTATCAGTATTTCCGATTCAAGCGCAGCATGGTCGGTATAGGAATCCTCCACGACTATACACAGCTTGAATGAAGCGACCTCGCCCTTGCGGTCGGTTTTTTTAGATACAAGGAATACCCAAAACGGCGAACAAAGTTTTACGATCTCCTCCGTCATTTCACGTATTACCGGAGCAACACCTGCGGCATCGGTCATTAACATCACCCTCTTATATAAATAGCTTACTACAAGTATATACCAATTATGCAAAAAAGTCAATAAAAAGTAAATAAATTTTGTAAGATTGCGATTAAAAGTGGGATAAATCGAGGTAAAGTACGGGAATGTTGTGATGTGGTTATCTTATCGGCTTACTTTGTGCGCCGCAGACTTTGCAGGGAGGATTTGAAACTGTTCTTTTTTTCATGTACCATGCATAGGATATACAAAAACTTTTTTACGGAGTGAACAAGATGAACGAAAAAGAAAACCTCAGTGCCCTTTCCGAAAAATACAAGCAGGAGATGATGCGGCTTTACGGCAAAGCAATAAAATCTGCCGCCGCACCGTCTGCTGTGCAAGCACCCACGACACCTCCGTCCGTATCACAGACATCACCTCCCATATCGCAAAAACCTACACCTGCACAGGAACATCAAGCGGAAGAAAATCAATCACAGACAGTAATATCCGAGCCGTCAAAATTCCCCTCTGCGGAGGAGATAATCATGTCGGAAAAAGCAGAGCAGGACGCTGAAAACCATATGCGTGAAAATTATGATTTTACTCCAAGTGAGGAAAAAGAGATCGTCCCTTACGGAGAAATACCCACGCCGCAGCCGGACAGCGTTCTTGAAACTCTGTATAAAGGAAACAACAGTCCGCAGCCGCCAATGACGGACGTTGGATATTTTCAGGCGGAAGTATCCACAGCAAATAAGGCTTATCCCATAGCAAACGCATTCGTTATTATAACAAGGCAAAACGGCGGCAAAAACGAGCTTGTACGTATGCTTATCACAGATGAAAACGGCATGACCGAAACCATAGCATTACCTGCTCCGAGCATATCCTATTCCGAAACACCCGGCAATTCCGAAAAGCCGTTTGCAGATTATCAGGTAAGCGTTTATGCAAAAGGCTTTTATACCATACCCGAAATCACCGTACCTGTATTTTCAACGGTAAAATCCATTCAGCCGATTTCAATGATACCTCTTGCAAGCTTTGAGCAAAGAGGCAGCACTTTAAACGGCGGCAAAGGAGAGTGATACAATGCCGCCGTTCATTCCGGAAACAATAACCGTACATCTTGGCAGACCGGACGACGCATCTGCAGAAAATGTGACCGTGAGCTTTACCGACTATATAAAAAACGTTGCCTCCAGCGAGATTTATCCCACATGGCCTGAAAGTGCGCTTAGAGCAAACATCTACGCCATAATCTCATTTACGCTAAATCGTGTTTTTACCGAATGGTATCGCTCACAGGGATATAATTTCGATATAACCAATTCCATTCAGTACGACCAGTCATTTGTAAAGGGCAGGGATATCTTTGAACCGATAAGCCGTATAGTAGACGAGATATTTACCGACTACATAGTGCGGCAGGGGAATGTTGAGCCTCTTTTTGCGGTATACTGTGACGGCATTGAAGTTCCCGATTGCGGAGGTCTTACGCAATGGGGCAGTGTTGAGCTTGCAAATCAGGGGTATGGGCCATATGATATCCTTACATATTATTACGGAGATGATATTGATATTGTGACAGGAGAAGTAAGAGAAAATCTTCCGTCCTACCCCGGCACGCCCTTAAAGCTCGGTGACGGAGGAAATGAAGTAAGTCAGCTCCAGCTGCGTCTTAACCGCATATCAAACAACTACCCCGCTATACCGAAAATATATCCTCTCACCAATGTATATGACCTTTCCACCGAAAACGCCGTAAAGCGCGCGATATTCGAAGAC